>JAJPIR010000207.1 GCA_021324675.1 Actinomycetota bacterium | reverse complement strand
TTGGACCATCACCCCAAGCGCAGGTGCCAACCGGCCTGCTGCGGACTCAGTTTCCGCGTCGATCACCTCGCGTAGCCGGTCTGGGCTGCGGTCGACCAGTTCCACGCGGTGAACCACTTCGCTGGCTGGCACGGTTGTCACGGGAGGAATCTCGAGGAGCCACTTGCCACTGGCCGCATCCCGACTGTGGTAACTCACACGAGACCGCAACACATCATGATGATTGAGCACCGCGTCGGTCGCGGCGACTAATGTTGAGACGTTTAATCCAGCGGGGACCTGTAATAATGTCGACTGGTAAAATCGGTCGAATCGGTCGGTATGCTTGGTTAACCAGCTCAGGATCGGGGTAGGCTCGACAAATCCGATGGCTGACCCGGCAAGCTCGGAAGCCACCCCATCCACCACGCTGGTGGCGATTCTGGCTAAGCCCGCCACGGTGCGATACTCAAAGACATCCCGCACCGTGAATGCCGCACCGGCCGCGCGGGCCCTGCTTACCAACTGGATCGAGACAATACTGTCTCCACCCAGGGCGAAAAAGTCATCGTTAACCCCCACTCGGGGGAGGTCTAAGACTTCCGCGAACAGCTCGGCGAGTAGTTGTTCTTGGGGTGTTCGTGGTGCCTGACCCTGCTCGGTGGTCACTGCCGGAGCTGGTAATGCGGCCTTGTCGAGTTTCCCGTTCTGCGTCAACGGCAGCGAATCCAGCGTCACCATCGCCGGGGGCACCATGTAATGCGGTAGGCGTTGGGCCATCATGGATTGCAGGCGTGGAGTGTCGATGGTGTCCGAGCGTGAGGCCACGATGTAGCCGACGAGGCGTTTATCGCCCGGACGGTCTTCACGGACAATTACCGCGGCCTGCTTCACTCCCGGAAGAGCAGCAAGCACAGTCTGCACTTCGCCTAACTCGATGCGGAATCCGTGGATTTTGATTTGGTCGTCGGTGCGGCCGATGAATTCTAGATTTCTGTCGGTGTTCCAGCGGACTAAGTCCCCGGTGCGGTACATGCGGTGGCCGGGTTGGCCGAAGGGGCAGGCGACAAACCGCGCCGCGGTCAGGCCAGGACGATTCACATACCCTCGGGCCAAGCCGGCGCCGGCGATGTAGAGCTCACCGACGACGCCTGGGGGTACTAGCTGCAGATGCGTATCCAGCACGTATGCCTGGGTATTGGCCATCGGTCGACCGATCGGCACGGTCGGCGCCGGGTCATAGGGAGCACCGAGGGGATGACGCGCGGCGAAGGTGGTGGTTTCGGTGGGCCCGTATCCATTGACCACAGTGGTTGCCGGGCATGCCTTCAACACCCGGGCAACCGCGACGCTTGACACTGCCTCGCCGCCGGCCCATACCTGCCGCACACCGGCGAAACAACCTGGGCATTGCTCAGCCAACAGGTGAAACAGAGTTGCTGTCAGCCACAATCCGGTGATGTGGTGTTGGGTGATGAGTTGGTGCAGGGTGGTTGGGTCGAGGTCGTCGGGTGGGGCGATGATGATTTGTCCGCCGGAAAGCAGGGGGATCCACAGTTCGTAGGTGGAGGCGTCAAAGGCGGCGGGGGAGTGCAGCAAGACGCGTTGGTGGGCGTTGTGGCGCCAGCAGGGGTCGCTGGCTAGGTCGATGATGTCTTGGTGGGTGATGGCGATGCCTTTGGGTTGGCCGGTGGATCCGGAGGTGTACATCACGTAGGCCAACTGTTGTGGATCGCTGGTGAGGGGGGGATTACCGGGATCTTGGTGGGTTGTCGGCTGGTCGGCGGGATTGACTGTGATAACAGCAGTGTGGTGGGTCACTGGGTGGGCGTGGTGGGTGTGGTCGGTGATGAGCACTGCTGCGCCGGTGTCGGCCAGGATCAGTTGCATGCGCGCCAGCGGATAGCGGGTGTCCAGGGGCACGTAGAGGCCGCCGGTTTTGACGATGGCCAGGATGGCCACCGCGAGGTTTATGGAGCGCTGCACCAACACCGCCACCGCGCACTCGGGACTCACACCTTGGGCGATCAAGGTGTGGGCGAGTTGGTTGGCGCGGGTGTTGAGTTGTCGGTAGGTCAGGGTGGTGTTGCCGCAGATCACCGCTGGCGCATCCGGAGTCGCTGCCACCTGGGTTTCGAATAACACGGGCAGGCAGCTGGCCGGGGTTGGGGCGGTGGTGGCGTTGCAGTCGATTAACAATTGGTGGCGTTCGTCTGTGGTGAGCAGGTCGATCTGACTGATCGGGCGGTGCGGATCAGTGGCCACGGTTTCCAGCAGGCGGACCCATCGCGTGACGATCGTCTCGATGGTGGGCTGGTCGAACAGGTCGGTGGCGTATTCGATGATTCCGTGTAGGCCGTCGGGGTTGCCGTGGGTGGTGTGGTGTTCCCACAAGTGCACCGACAAATCGAACTTGGCGGTCCCGATCGGGACGGGCAGGGTCTGAACCTCCAGATCCGGTAAGTCGAAGTCGGCTGGGGGGGTGTTTTGCAATCCGAACATCACCTGGAACAGGGGGTGGTGGGCCAGGGAGCGGGTGGGGTTGAGGACTTCCACTAAATATTCAAACGGCACGTCTTGGTGGGCGTAGGCGGCCAGGGCGGTGTCGCGCACCTGGGCCAGTAATTGGGTGAAAGTGGGATTACCGGAAGTGTCGGTGCGCAAGACGAGGGTGTTGACGAAAAACCCGACCAGGTCGTCGAGGGCGTGGTCGGTGCGCCCGGCGATGGCAGAGCCGATCGGAATGTCCTCACCGGCGCCCAGTTTGGTCAGCAGGGTGGCCAGGGCGGCCTGTAAGACCATGAACAGGCTCGCGCCGCTGCGACGGGCCAGGTCGCGCAGCTGTTGGTGCAGTGTCGCGTCGAGGTGGACGGGGAGGTAGTCACCACGGTAGGAGGCCACCGGGGGGCGGGGACGGTCGGTGGGCAATGCCAGTTGTTCGGGCAGCCCGGCCAGCGCCTGAGTCCAATACGCCACTTGCGCGGCGAACAAGCTGTCGGGATCGGCGTGGTCACCTAACAGCTGGTGTTGCCACAGCGTGTAGTCGACATACTGCACGGGCAGCGGTGCCCAGTCTGGTTGTTGGCCGTGGCAGTGGGCGGCATACGCGGTAGCCAGATCCCGCGCCAGCGGACGCAGCGACCAGCCATCCCCGGCAATGTGGTGCACCACAATCAGCAGCACCTGCTCCTGGAGACCCAGCACAAACAACTGCGCCCGCAGCGGTGGCTCGCCGGCCAGATCGAAGGCATACCGGGCCGCGGCCGTCAGCAGCGCAGGCAACTCGACTTCGGTCGTGGTCGTGATCCCCAGCGCGGGACAGGCTGCCTCGGGATCGAGAACCTGCTGGTAGGCCACCCCGTCGTGGTGGCGGAACACGGTGCGCAAACTCTCATGGCGAGCCACCACGTCGCCCAACGCCGCGCGTAACGCCTCCCGGTTCACCACACCGGACAAGCGCAGCGCGAGACAAATGTTGTAGGTGGCACTCGGGCCTTCCATTTGATGCAAAAACCACAACCGGCGCTGGGCAAACGACAACGCCACCCGGTCCGGCCGCACCTGGCGAGTCAGCGCCAAGCGGGCCTGGCCCGCCCCGGGCAGTTGCTGCGCGAGCGCTGCCGGGGTGGAGTGCTCAAACAGGACACGCAACTCCAGCTCGACATCGAAGGTGGCCCGGATCCGCGCGATCAGCCGGGTCGCCAGCAGAGAATGCCCACCCAGATCAAAAAAGTCATCCCCAACACCCACCACAGCAAGACCCAGCACCTCACCAAACAACTCGGTCAACAACTGTTCTTGAGGTGCCCGAGGCGCCCGACTTCCCCCGGTGGTCCACACCGGTGTGGGCAACGCGGCGCGGTCGAGTTTGCCGTTGGGGGTCAGGGGCAATGCATCCAGGATGACGAACGCTGCGGGCACCATGTGGTCCGGCACCCGAGACCGCACAAACTCGCGTAGCGAGTTGATCAGCGTCCTGGTGTCGCGTGTGGAGGTGGGATCATTGGTCCAGGTTGACAAGGGTGCCTGGCTGGTGCTGGTGGGCCGGTATAGACCCACGGGTACCGCTGTGGTGGCCAAAGCGAGATCGGTCAACACGATGTCGAGGGTCTCGGCCGCGGCAGACCAGGTGATTGCAACCTGATAGCCGCATTGCTGACCGAGCGCATGCAGCGTTTCCGGGTCGGGCGCTTGGCTGTTGTGGGCGTGAACTGGTTCACGATTGCTGGTGTGTAGGAGGTTTTTCAGTTCGGTGATCGGGGCGCCGGTCTGGAGCGCGTGAGTGACAGCGATCTCACTGGTAAGGCGGGTGTTGGGTATCCCGGTGATCCGCACTTGTTGCGGGTGTTCGGTGTTGAGGTAGTTGGTTAGTGCCTGCGGGTCGCTGATCTGGCGCCCCCAGCTGAGTTGAGGTGCGTCAGTGAGGGGCAAGGCGGTGATGGGGTGTTTGTGTACCAGTACGTCGTAGCGGT
>JAJPIR010000048.1 GCA_021324675.1 Actinomycetota bacterium | reverse complement strand
TTGCGGTTGTTGGTGGTCGCCCAGTTGTCTGTCGTGCCGATGATGTTGGCCGTCAGATCCTGCGCGTTGCTGGTGGCGATCAGTGTCCCGGTGGTAGCAGCACCCGGAGTAGGCGATCCGGTGACCGCGGGAGCAACGCTGGCAATATCCGGCGCGGCCTCCAGCGCGGCGGCATCGGCGTCGGTCAACGGCTGCGCCGGGGGACCATCGGGAACGGCCTCAGCCTGCGAGACGATGGTGATGTTGTTGGCCACCGGTTCAATGCGCGCATCGACAGAGTTCTTCACACCCAGGCCGCAGGCAGAAAGCAAAACCACCGCCGAGACACCGATGATCAGCCCGAGCATGGTCAGCGTGGAGCGCAACCGGTGAGCGCGCAGCGCGCGTACTGCGACGAGTAATGCCTCCCGTAGGCTCATCGACTGGCCTCCCCCGACTCAGCGGCTCCACACTGTTCGCAAGGAACATCACTTCACGGGTAATCGGTGGTCGCCTCTGGCGCAACAACTTCAGCAAACTCCCAGCAAATTTTCAGAACATTCGCTAATTTCATGACGCTGCGTTGATCGTCGCTATCCTGTCCGTGCCCCAACTCGCCTTTACTATTGCAACTGCGCCGATGTGTTCGAACTCAAGCCTGAAGCGTTACCCAGGTTTATCCACTTGACGGTTTACCCACTTGACGTCAAATGGATGGACAGACAAATGCCGCGGACTCGGCCAGCTACGCCAGGCGAGTCCCGCACAAAAACCATGCCGCTACTACGACGGGCACGCTGAGGGAAGTTGCACCCCGCACGGCGGGGCCACGGCTGGATGAGCGCCGACCACACCAGTGCCAGCAATAAGCAGCCCGGTGAACATGGCGGTTACTGCGAGAGACCGGATGATGACTCGTCGCATGGCGTCCTCTCGCTTATGTGAGCAATTCGTCGATCATCGACCACCACAACCCAGCCAACCAAGAACTAGGCGGTGAGTCAGGGCGGTTGTGGCGCTCACAAATAACGATATAGCCCGCGTTCGTCGAAAGCTAGAAGTTCTTCTGGATCACGGCGAGTAAACGTGCGTTTTCTTTGCTGGATCTCAATATGCGATACAGCCCGTACTGGACCTCAGCTCAGACCTCATGCGCAAGATCATCAATTCCAACCATCGAACGGTAGCGCATCCGATCACCGGTTCGTGGTGCAGGTCTGGGTTAGAACAGGGGCTCGACGGGGAATGCTACCGGCGGACACAACTGGCAAAAACGCTCTGGATACCGGTTGGGTGGTGATTAAACTGTCCGATTCGCGTTGCCGGTTGGCCGGCGTCGTTAAACCCCGGATCCGACCGCCTGGCAAGCACCGAACCCGTACCGATACCACACATCGTCGATGTCTCGCGTTCTGATCACTGGGTCAACCGACGGCCTCGGTTTGATGGCAGCCCAACGCCTGACCGATCAGGGTCATGACGTGGTCCTGCATGCCCGCAATGACGTCCGCGCCGACGACGCCCGGGCTGCACTGCCGAGCGCGGCCGCCGTGGTCGTCGGTGACTTGTCGAGCATTGCGCAGACCAGAGGAGTCGCCGAACAAGCCAACGCGCTGGGCTCGTTCGATGCCGTGATCCACAACGCGGGCGTGGGATACCGTGAACCGCGGCGTCTCGAGACTGAAGATGGGATCGAGCACGTGTTCGCGATCAACGTGCTGGCACCGTATCTGCTGACAGCCCTCATCAACCGGCCGAAGCGGCTGGTTTACCTCAGCTCAGGCATGCACCGCAGCGGCGAGCCCCGTCTCGACGACCTGCAATGGACGGCACGGCCCTGGAACGGTGCGCAGGCGTATGCCGACAGCAAGCTATACGACGTCATGCTCGCCTTTGGCATTGCCCGCCGCTGGTCTGACGTGCTGTCGAACGCCTTGGAGCCCGGCTGGGTCGCCACCAAGATGGGTGGCCCCAGCGCACCGGATAACCTGGCACTCGGGTCGGTGACGCAGGCATGGCTAGCCGTCAGCGATGACCCAGCCGCAACCGTCACCGGCGGCTACTTCTACCACCAGCGCCCTCGTTCCACTCATCCCGCAGCACGGTCGGCCGCTTTGCAGGACGAGTTGATCACCCGCTGCACCGGTCTCAGCAGCGTACCGCTGCCCGAACCGCACACGACGAGGTGAGCACCTGGCACTGAGCAGTGCTGCTGCTGACCTGATGGGCAGGCGGGCACGGCACCATGATCACCGAGGCGCCGTGCCCGCACCGCTCCCATTCTTATCCGGCACTTCCGTACGTACGAATGCGCCCGTGAACAAACCTTTTCTGGAATCACCACCAGCGCCTGATCGGTCGGTGACCGAGCCAAGACGCCGAGGCGGGATTCCTCGTTACGGCTAGTACCAGCAGCGGCGCCGGTCGTCCCAGCGCCAATGGTGCCAATGGCGCTGCTGGTCCCAGCCCCACCAGCCACGTGCCCTGTCTCTGTCGTGGTGGTGGCCGGGATCGGGGTCGAATGACGTTTTGCCGAGACCGAAGACGTCCATGATCCTCATATATTCCCATCCTCTCTCTCGTCTGCAGGAACTTTCTTCGCCATGAGCGACAATCAATGAGTGGTTCCTGCTCGCACATATGGGTGGCCAGACGGCAAGAGAACACATTGCACCCGCAGCACCAATAGCTGCGGATACGGGATTCGCTAAGGCGATGACCTTTCAACCATGGAATCTCTCCAAATCACAGGTGACCGCGCTGGCTTCCGGTTGAGATGTTGCCAACGCTGCCGCCGGCCTCCACAGCAGAAGACGTTCGATGCGGGGGCAGGTTGCTTGGAGTCTCGCCGGAATTTAGGTAGCGACTGTTTCGGCGCTGGCGGACCCCTGCGTTACCGGCACGATGTGTCGGCACGGACCAGGCGCCACCCAGGAATCATTCAGCAACCATCCAGGAATCATTCAGGGACCACTCAGGAACTCAAGAAAAGCAATCTAGTGAGCCACCAGAGCCGCCGTTCATCCGAACAGGGCCAACTGACCGACCACTGCGCAGATCATTACGCGGGCCATACGGTTCGACACGGTAGGTTGCGGGACCGCAATCGGATCTTGTGCCGTGGTAGCGCCCAGTGCTCAGCTCGGATAGGGGAGGTAAGCGAGGTGGACCAGATTCCGGACGGAAGCTTTCGAAACGACGGATGCGAAGGGCTCGACCTGCTCGGCGGGCACCCGAGCAGCGTCACGGTTCATCAGCCCTGCTCTGCGCTGAGATCGTGAGGGCCGGGTCGTGGCGGCCTCAGCGGTGATGCCGACCGGCCACACCACCTCTACTACTGCGCGCAACTCAGTGACCGTAGCTGGTTGGACACTGGTCAGCAGGATCACCGGGGTGTTACGGGTAGTGGTGGTCGGGCCGGTGCTGGGAGCGACGTATTTCGCGAACGCCTTCCAGACCAGCTACATGCTTCCTCACCTGGTCTTCACCTTGATCGCGGGGCCGGTGCTGGGGATGGTGTTGGTACCCAGCATCGTGCAGGCGGTCGCTGCTGGTGGTGACGCCCGTGCCCGGGAGATCCTGGCCGGGGTCAGTGGGTGGTTGCTCACGATCGCAGTGGTGGTCAGCGCGTTGCTGATGATCGTGTCCCCGGCGGTGGCCTGGTCGCTGAATTTCGGGATTCCCGACCCCGCTTCCCGGGCGCGGGGACTGTGGTTGACCACACTGGTGGTGCTGCTGGTGGCACCTCAAGGGGTGCTGTATGCGCTGGTACACCTGGGTATGGCGGCCCAGCAGGCCAAGGGCCGTTTCGCGCTGGCGGCAGGCGGCCACGTGGTGGAAAGCCTCATCTTGATTCCCACGGTCATCTTCGCTGGCTGGTACTACGGGACCGGGCTGGACATCAAGCAGGTGCCGGTCGGGCTGGTGGTTGTGCTCGCGGCAGCCAGCACAGTGGGTGTTGCTCTGCATGCTGCGCTGCAACTCGCCGGTGCCGCGCGGGTGGGCCTGCTGGCCCGGCCATCGATCCGTTGGCGCCGAGATCCTGAGGTCCGCTCGGTGACCAGCCGGCTCATCCGTTCGGTCGGCGTGGCCGCTTGGCCGGCGGCAGCCATGTACGTACTGCTCGCCCTGGCCGGCACGGTGCGCGGTGGCGTGTTCGTGGTGCAGCTGACCCACACCATCTTCTTCTCCCTAGCTTTCATCAGCGCCCGGGCGGTGTCGATGGCAGTGCTTCCTGGGCTTGCCCGCGCTGCCCACAGCGACGATCCCGCCATATTCGGGGTGCAGTGGCGGCAAGGCCTGTCCTACGCCATGATCGCCAGCCTCCCGCTGCTGGTCCTGCTCGCAGTGAATGCCGGACCGACCGCCCACTTGCTCACTGCCGGCCAGCTACGGCACGCCGCCCTGATCGGTCCCCTCACCACCTGCATGGCAGTGGCGGCGGTAGCCCAGCTTGTCAGCGGGCTGCACGACATCGGTCGCCAGGCGCTGTTCGCGCGGTTGGATGATCGCACCCCGCGCCGAGCGAGCGAGGTGACCTTCGGGGTGATCATCGTTTTTGCGGCTACGAGCCTGCTGCTGCCCGCTGATGGCTCCCGCCTGATCTGGTTGGTGGTGGCGAACCTGATCGGTGAGCTGGTCGCCGCTGGAATCGTGCTCATCCGATTGCGGCAGGCGATCCGGCCCGAGCTGTTTGTAGAACCCCGTCGGCTGGCCGCCGCGCTTGTTGCCGCGTGCGCCATCGTCCCCTTGGCCGGCGCAGTGTGGTGGACCCAACAGATCCAGACCAACGATCGGCTGGCCGACCTGGCACTGCTGGCATTAGGCGCTGCCGTAGCCCTGGGGGTCTACGTCGTGGTGCTGCGTGCGGTAAGCCGGCGCATCAGCGCTGCACCTAAAGCTACCTACCTGGTGGGCAACACCGGCCCTGGCTAGGGGAACCATTACACGATTTGAGCACGATCTACTACATAACGTTATTTACGGTCGGTGACAATGAACCCGAGTGGTGCTCCTACTCAGAGCTATCGTCGTTCTGTGACGAGCGTTGACCAGACAGTGCTGGCTGAGGAGCTTATGACCACCATGGCCGCGCTGCGACGCCTGATACGCCGAAGGGTGCCGACGGAAGCGTGCGGCCCTCCCTTACGGGGCGCCCATGTGGAACTTCTGCAGGTGATTAAAAAGCAACCGGGTATCGGGATTGCGTCGGCAGGGCGGGCCTTGCACCTGGCGGCCAACTCGGTCAGCACGCTGGTCAACCAGCTCATCGATATCGGGATGCTGGAGCGCCAAACCGCGCCGGACGACCGCCGCGCTGCGCGGCTGTGGTTGACCGACGCGGCTAAGCAGCAACTCGAGGCTTTCCGTCAGGTCCGCGTCGACCTGGTCGCCGACGGCGTGGCCGGTCTCTCCGACACCGACCGCCAGGCTCTCACCGAGGCACTTCCTGCGCTACGCGCACTGCTGGCGGCTCTCGACGTTGACGAAGACGCTCGCAGCTCGCTGCGCCACGCCCAGCCGGCAACCAGACCCAGCTGACGAAAGCGCGGGGACTTAGGACTATGCGGACAGGGCGGGACGAGATCTGCTGACCAGCTCGAAGGCTTCCCACATCGATGCATAAGGACCGCCGGCCGCAACCAGCTGGTCATGTGATCCAACTTCGGCGATCTGCCCTTGGTGCAGCACGACGATCCGATCGGCCGATTTCGCCGTCGGCAGGCGGTGGGCGATGACAATGGTGGTGCGGTCGTGCGCGATCTGCCGCATTGCTTCGGTCACCCGCGCCTCGGTGACCAGGTCCAGGTTGGCCGTTGCCTCATCGAGGAGCAACAGCGTGGGGTTGACGTGCTCGGCGCGGGCCAAGGCGATCAGCTGGCGCTGCCCGGCGGACAGCGAACGTCCGCGCTCGGTTATTTCATGGTGATAACCACCGGGCAGAGTGCTGATGAACTCGTGTGCCCCGACCGCGCGAGCGGAGGCCTCAACTTCGGCGTCGCTGGAGTCCGGCCGGCCGTAGGCGATGTTGTCCCGGACAGTTCCGGTGAACAGGAAGCCTTCCTGGGGAACGTATCCGAGTTGGCAGCGAAACGAGCGCAGATCCAGCGACCGCAGGTCGTGACCATCGACTCGCACACAGCCCTCGTCGGGGTCGTAGAACCGGGCGAGCAATTTCATCAAGGTCGACTTACCGGCCCCGGTCTGCCCGACGATCGCAACCGTCTCCCCCGCCGCGATGTGCAGGTTGATGCCGCGTAGCGCCTCGGGTGGCTTAGCCGTCGGGGCACCGGTCGAGACCGGGACACGGGCATCTGCCGGGCCGAGCCGCTCGCCGGCGTGCGCGCTGCCGGTCCCGGGCTCCGCCGGCCCTCCGGCAGAGGACGCAGGATAAGAGAAACGGACATTGTCGAAGGTGAGCTCACCGCGGAAGCGGGGGGCTGGCTCGGGGTGCTCGGCCAGCGGTGTCGAAGTGTCCAAACGCATGAGTTGAGCGATCCGGCTGACCGAGACCCGGGTCTGCTGCCAGGAATCGAACACCTGAGACAGCTGCTGAATCGGCGTGAAGAACATGTCGATGTACAGCAGGAACGCGATGAGCGCGCCGATCGTGAACTGACCGGAGGCGATCATGCCCGCTCCGACGCCAAGAACGATCGCGTCCGCCCCGGCGGAGAGAAACTGAACGAACGGGAAGTAGGTAGCAACAAGTCGCTGGGCAGCGACGCGGGCGGCGAGATAATCATGGCCGATCCGGTGGAATCGTTTGCCCGTCTCTTTTTCATGGGTGAACGCCTGTGATTCACGCACCCCGGACAGGCTCTCCTGGAAGTCCGCGTTGACAATGGCGATCCGGTCGCGCGCAAGATCGTAGAGCCGGGCCGCCTTCCGGCGAAAGATCACCGTTGCGACGGCAAGCGGCACTACGACAGTGAGCATGCATAGACCGAGCTCGGCGTTGATCAGCACAACAGCCACGCCGACCCCGACAAAGGTAACCAGCGAAACCAGTGCGGAAAGCAGCCCGTCTTCCATGAGTGATTCGAACTGGTCCACATCGGTCGTCATCCTGGTCATGATTCGACCGGCCATTTCCCGCTCGTAGTAGTCCAGCGAGAGCCGTTGCAGCTGGGCCCAGATCCGGATCCGCAATGAGAGCATGATCCGCTCGGCAGTGCGGCCGGTGACGAAAGTCTCGCCAACCTGGTCGATCAGGTTGGCTAGGGTCACGACGAGGAACAGCGCGGAGAACACGAAAAGCACGGCCTGCGAACCGGTCGACACGCCCTTGTTGACGCCGTCTTTGACGAGCACCGGACCGGCCAGCCCGGCCAGCGCGTCGAGGATCACCAGCGACAGGCCCACCAACAAGGGTCGGCGAAATTCACCAAGCAGCCCGGCCAGCCGGAAATTGCGGTCGAGTCGCGACTCCCTGGCGACGTCAGCAGCATCCAACGTCGGGAAGTCTCGCACCGGGGGCAGCGCCGCCACCCTGGCCAGCAGCTCAGGACTTGGAGCGAGGTTACGACGCCAGCCGCTCCCGCTGCCAAGGCCCGGACCGATGCTCGATGTGCCGATCATGGGCACTGTGGACGGGGAGGCGTTCGTGGCAGCCCGGTCGCGGCAGTCGGCGGTCCAGGCGGTGTCCGTGCGGCCGTCGAGATTCGTGGGGCGCATCGCCAGCGTCTCGATCTGGTCCTGAACCTGGTCTCCACCGTCGTCAAGCCCGGAAATCAGACGGCGATACAGGGCGCTGCGGGCGATGAGGTCCTCGTGCGTGCCCTGGTCGACGATCCGGCCTTGATCGAGGACCACGATGCGATCAGCCAGATGCAGTGTGGACCGGCGGTGTGCGATCAGCAGCGTGGTGCGGTTGGCGAGCACGCTGCGCAGGGCGTCGTGGATAGCCTCCTCCACCTTGGCGTCGATGGCGCTGGTGGCATCGTCGAGGATCAAGATCCGCGGATCGGTAAGGATCGCCCTGGCCAACGCGATGCGTTGGCGCTGACCCCCAGACAGGGTCAGGCCGCGCTCGCCGACCATCGTGTCGTAGCCGCCCGGTAGTTCCTGGATGAAACCGTGCGCCTGGGCGATCCGAGCGGCTTGTTCGATCTCTGCATCGGTGGCGGTCGGGCGGCCGTAGCGAATATTTGCCCGCACGGTGTCGGAGAACAGGAAGCTTTCCTCGAAAGCCACGCCCACCTGGCGGCGCAGGGATTTCAATGTCACGGCGCGCAGGTCATGGCCATCCACTGCCACACTGCCGAAGTCCGGATCATGGAAGCGGGACAGCAGCATTGCCACGGTGGATTTCCCGCTGCCGCTGGGCCCTACGATCGCGACCCGCTCTCCGGCCGCAATATGCAGGTCGAAACCGCGCAACACCGCGGGGCCGTCACCGTAACCGAAGTACACGTCGCGGAAAGCGATCTCGCCACGCGACTGGGGCAGTTCCACCGCGTCCGGACCATCAGCAATGGCTGGTGGAAGGTCAAGGAGCTGGAAAATGCGCTCCACTGCAGCCCTGGCCTGCTGAGCAATGGCGATGACGCCAGCAAACTGCCTGGCTGGCGCGACGAACTGGGCGATATAGGTGGAAAAGGCGAGGAAGGTACCGAACGTCATGTGCTGGCGCAGCACCAGCCACCCACCGAAGGCCAAGATAGCAACCTGGCCGATCGAAGGAATCGCCTTGAGCAAGGGCTGGTAAAGCGCCTGCTGCCGGACCGCGCGCATCCGCGCACCGTAAAGCGATTTGGCGGCCTCGACGATGCGGCCGAGTTCCCGATCTTCCTGACCGAAGGCCTTGACCACGCGCACGCCATTGACGTCCTCGTCCACGATCTGCGCGACATCACCTTCACGTTGCTGCGCGTCCCAACTCGCTGGGAAGACCTTCCAGCGCATCCGGTAGGAGACCATGACAAGCACCGGCGCGACGATCAGGGTGACGATGGCCAGCAGCGGGGACAGGAAGAACATGACCCCGAGCGAGATCATCATCAGCAGCACGTTGCCGCTCATCAGCGGGAAGAAATTGAGCAGGCCCTGCACCAGCATGGAGTCGGAATTGGCTCGGGCGACAAGCTGGCCGGTAGGCATCCGACCGAGGTTGTCCAGGTCCATTGCCTGCAGGTGGTCGTGCATGGCATTGCGCAGGTCGTACTGGACTTGCAAGCCGACCTGCCCACCCCGGTAGCGGCGCAGGTAGGCCAAGCCGAAACTGGCCACCGCGACTGCGATCAGCAGCGCCAGCCATGGCCACAGCGGTGAGTCGTGCCGGATGATGACCCCATCGACGATCTGCCGGGAGATCAACGGCACCAGTGCCTGGCACGCGCTGCCGAGTAGCGCGCCGATCAGGGCAAGTGCCACGTTGCGCCGGTGCTTGAGCACGTAACCGGCCAGCCGCCGGATCCATCCTCGCCTTACACCTGTCCGCTGGTGCGCCGGCCGGGTGGGAGAAGCCTCCGGGCCGCCGCTGGCCGGGCTGGACGCACCGCCCGACCCAGTGATGTCAACCGCTCCCGGTGCGGGTGTACGCACGGTCAGCGGGCCAGCCGGACGAGCAGCGCCGAGGCGACACTGATCATGAATACGGAAGCCAAGGCGAGGACACCGAAGTCAAGGCCCAGTTGCGCCGGAGTTCCGATGAGCAAACCCCTTAACCCGTCAACTTCGTACCCAAGCGGATTGACCAGATTGAAGGCTCTTAGCCAGCCAGGCATAAGGTTGATCGGGTACAACGCGCTGGAGCCGAAGAAAAGCGGCATGGTGATGGCCTGCCCGATGCCCATGAGCCGATCGTGTGTGAGCGCCAGCCCCGCAATCGTGATCGACAGGCAGCAAAAGAAGCACGAGCCGAGGCTGACCAGTGCCGCCATCCCCAACAGTTTGATCGGGTTATCGGTCAGCGCTACACCCAGCAGCGCCGCGAGAATAAGTACGACGAGCGCTTGGATCAGTGCGCGGATCGACGCGGCGAAGGCCTTGCCGGTGACCAGCGCGATCCGCGGAGTCGGGGTCACCATCAGTTTGGCCAGCACCCCGGCATCGCGTTCCCAGATGACCTGGATGCCATAAAAAATCGCGATAAACAAGGCGGATTGGGCGATGATCCCAGGCGCGAGGTAGTCGATGTATGGAATGTGCCCGGTAGGGATGGCCCGCAGCCGGGTAAAGGTTTCACCGAATATGATGAGCCACAGGGCGGGTTGGATCGCGCGGGTAAATAGTTCAGTGCGGTCATGGCGCAGCTTTTGCACCTCGACCAGGCTCATGGTGGTGATCCGGGAAACGACGAGGCGAAGTAGGGACAGCGGGGTGGGTCTACCCCAGCCGGTGAGCGGTACGGCGAGTTGCTCGGACATCGCGCATCCTTTCTCCGGGGCTACTGCGCAATTCGTCGCCGGTGATGGCCCGGAACACGTCGTCCAGGGTGGCGTCTGGGTCCACGCTGGCCTTCAGTTCTGCCGGCGTACCCATGGCGCGGATCCGGCCGCGGTGCATCAGGGCTATCCGATCGCAGTACTGGTCGGCTTCGTCCATGTAATGCGTCGTGACCAGAACAGTCATTCCGGTGTCCGCGCGGACTTCGAGGATTCGCTCCCACACGCTGGTGCGGGCGATCGGGTCCAGTCCGATCGTCGGCTCGTCCAGCATCAACAGCCGTGGTGCGTTGACCAGGGCTTGGGCTAGTTCCAGCCGGCGGATCATGCCGCCGGAGTAGGTGCTTGCGGTGCGCCCGGCGACGTCAGCGAGCCCGACCGACTCCAGCGCGCTGTCCACGACCTGCCGCCGCCGGGTCCGCGGCACGTCGTACAGGCGGGCGAACAGGGCCACGTTCTCCCAGCCGGTAAGCGCCCCGTCAGCGGAAAGCCGCTGGGGGACGTACCCGATCAAGCGCCGGACGGCCAGCTTGTGCCGCGCCACATCCAGGCCGAAGACCTCGATCGTCCCGGGTGGCGCCGGCAGCAGCGTCGTGATCATGCGCAAGGTGGTGGTCTTGCCGGCGCCGTTGGGCCCGAGTAAGCCGAACACCATGCCGCTGGCGACGTCGAAGTCGACCCCGTCGACGGCAATCGTGTCCCCGAAACGGTGCCGCACCCCGGTAACCCGCACGGCAGGCGGCACGGTGAGCGTGGTCATCAGTCCTCCAGAGCGTCCAGGGCGGCGAGCAGCGCGCGCAACGCGGGAAGCGCCTGGGCCAGCGCCTCCCGCTCGGTTGTGGAAAGGCCTGCGACGACTTGCGTCATCAGTTCCATGCGGGCCTGGCGGCCCGCCGCCAATCGCTGCTTCGCCGACTCGGTCAACCACAGCCGGGCGGCACGGCGATCGTCGGGATCGGTGTCCCGCACCAGCATCCCCAGGTCGATGAGCTGGTCCACCAGCGTGCTGACGGTGTTGGCCGCCAGGTGCAGGACACGTGCGGCCGGCCGGATCCCGATACCCGGCTGCTGCTCGACCACCCGCATGAGTTCCAGCTGCGCACCCCGCAGCTGCGGCCCGGGTAGCACCGTACGTAACCGCCGGCGCACTGTGCGTCGCAGCGCGGCCACGGTCGCCATGAGTTCATCGCCCAGCAAGGCTGACTCAAGGCTCGTCATACCGAGCAAGCTACATCTTAATAAGAGCTAATCGCAATAGAAGGTATCCGTGTCGATCTGGTAACAGTGCGTGTCACTACCGCGTTCTGGATGCAGGATGGCGGGAGGCAGCATCGACGCAGCTTGAGGCGATATGTCGACCTGGCGGCGGAGTACATCAACGATCATGGGTGGTGCGATGGGTGAGGTGTGGGATCTCCTGAGCGGTGCGGATGAGCGGCGGCGCGGCGAGGAGATGGTGCGGCAGAAGGTTCCGCAGGTGCGGGGGCTGTCAGCGGAGACGATGGCGGCGGTCGAAGCGGGCGAGGTCGAGATCGTCGATGACGATCCGCAAGCACAGATCCTTGGAGAGCTAGCAGAAACCGGGGAGTGGCGCACCCAGCATGACTGAGCCATGACGCCTTGGTTCACCCCTCCGCGCGGTCTGGATGCAGACTGCTGCTTCTGGCGCCCAGAAAACAGCAGTCTGCATCCAGACTGCGGAGGGGTGAAGGGTGCCAGCGCGCCGGACCACCGCGGTAGCCGATGCCGACCGTGCCGAGCGCCATCGGGGCTTTCAGCGGTTGTCAGACGCCCTCAACGTCGCGCAGCCGCCTGGTTCTCGGCGGGCACGTACCCTGACCAACACCGCCTGCTAGCAGCCGCTTAACGATGTCGAACCACAGATTGTGATCACTGTCCGTTGTGGGCCCGCAGGTACGGGGCCCTGACCTGGTGGAGGGTCGGCCGATCATGCCGCCCTGGCAGGACTCGCAGAATGGCCCGCAGTGGAGAATGGCACGAAATAGGTCGCGGCAACCGTTAGCAGGGTTCGAATCGCGGCGAGTTGAATCGGCGAGCAAAGCGCGCAACCGGTCCGAGTCGCGAGGAGAAATGATCGCAACCCATTCGGCATCCGCGACAATTTTGCCGATGACTGGCCGCATACGCTGGCCACTGCCGCGCAGGATCCGCTCGCGCCGCCCGCCGATCCGCGCCGACACCAGCAGCTGCCGCAGCGTCGTGGGCAACCACCACTTTCCACCAGGGGTGGCAATGCCGGATCGAGCGAGATCGCGGCAAATACGCGCAAGCGAGTCACCAGCCAGCGCTCGGGCGGCGCATTGCCGGATGATGGCTGCTTCGGCCTCGACCACGGTGATGCGATCGTCGGAGTATCCGAATGGGCGCGTGCCCCAACCGGCTATCAAGCGGGCTTGAGCGGCCAGACGACGCTGCTGCTTCTGCCGTTGCGCGCGTTGCTTAGCCTCGTACCGCGCGGCCGCGCCTACCATCCGGGCGACCAACCGGCCTGCCGGATCGCTGAGATCGATCTCGCCGGTGACAGTTGCGAGTTCCACGCCGTACTGGTCGGCTAGGCCGACAACATCTTCCAATTCGCGCGGTGAACGAGTGAGCACGTCTACGTGCCAGCCGACCACAGCATCGATCATGCTGGCCTGCGCGTCCCTGATCAATTGTTGCCACGCCGGGCGCGGTTTGCCCGAACAGACGCCAGCGTCATCATCGGCATAGACCTTGGCGACCACCCAGCCCCGCCGTGCACACAACGCCCGGCAGTCCTCCTCCTGCCCGCCTACGCCCGGAGTTGCCCCAGCGCGGCCTCGGCTAAGCCGGCAGTAGATGGCAGCCCGGATCATGGGCCAGATCGTGGCACGCGGGTCTGAAACCGGCGCCACGTATTCACCATGGTCCACATCTCAACCTTCGTCAGTATTCGATGGCGGCTTACTGTTGTGTCCGAACCTGATAGAAGAGGAATCTGAGGAGTTCAGGCAAAGCCTGAGACATACCGTGCCGAGAACACGCCGCGCGAGATCCGGTGTGAACGCAATTGTGGTGCTGATCATGAAGACTGGCTCTCTGGTGCACTAGACGGTGGACTGGTGGGCGGGTTATTGACGAGATTTTCTACTTCCCGTAGGGCCGCCTGGATTTCCACCGTGCCTATGAGGTCGATGACCAGCTTGTGCTGCTGGCAGGCCAGCCATAGGTCAAGTCCACCCTGGTCGGCAGCGTCGACACTGCTCATCGATGGTCCCCGGTCAGCCGCTAGCATGCCACGGCCTTTTGTCAGATGGGTCCGCACTGCGCCAAAGCCGATGTTCAGCTCGTTAGCGATCTCAGCAGAAGAATAGCCTTCCATGGCCCAAGCAATAACTTGGCGTTGCGGCGATGATAGACCGCTCAGCACGCCAAGGATCGCATGTCGATGTTCCCAGGCTTTCGCATCGACCGACGCAGGCAACAGCATACTATGTATGGGTAGTCCCGCGCGGCAGCCTTGTTCCGTAGCGGTCGCGCGGCGCATTAACGTGCGTGACGCCACAGTGCGCGCCCATAACTCCGGCTGATCAATTTGCGACCACCTCCGAAATGCTTCAATCATCGTTTTTTGGGCAACGTCGGCGGCCTCGACAAGTGATGCACCTTGCCACATCAAAAACGCCACCAAGGCCGGAACAAAGTTTCGATAAAAGTTTCGGAAGTCTGCAACGTCCACCACGCTGCCGTTATCCGCCAATGGCTGCGCAGATTGCGATCGCCGGCCTGCGACTTCGGCGACCTCGGCGTCCGTCCGGTGCGCACCAAGATCATCCATGGTGATCGTCACCGCCGCCGTCGCAGCCGCCACCGGCCACAGCGCACGCGTCGATCGGTGGGCAGAATTCCAGTGACTCCATGATGCAGCTGGACCCTTCCGACAATGATCATCAAGCATCCAGCTTGCATCAAGAGATGCGGAGCGTCAAGCTCAAGAACTCCTATCCTGCGGAGCAAACGCTGCTTTTACTCCGTTGGTTCGGGCAAACCTGTACGGGGTCCCGGCACACTGGCCGCTGTGGCGCTAGTCCACACGGGGCAGGCTCACGTTCCCACAGATAGCTATCTCCTCATAAGCAGACGAGATCTGGTAATTTTGTCGCATCTGCGGAAGTAATCCGCTTGACAGTCCGCGTCTGCTGAGCAAGTATTGCCTGGCAATCATGGTTGGGGGTAACCGCAGATGCCCGTCGGCTCGCGTGTGCACCTGCTCGGCGTGTTCATCGCCCAGGCGATTAGCCACCGTGGCTACCGCAGCGAGCCGCCGATCACTTACTGGTCCACTCGCCGTCAACGTCCAGGTGATCAACAATCTCCTCGCCGACGGCACAGTCTCCTCGCCGACGGCACAGTCTCCTCGCCGACGGCACAGTCTCCTCGCTGACGGCCAGGCTGACCATGGCAGGTCTGGACCTCGAGCGTCTAGGTGGTTCTCCGGGAAGGGGTGACGGATGACTCTTGTTGTTGTGACCGTCGTTGTCATTGGTTTGCTGTTAGCAGGGTTGGCGATTTACCTGTTGAAGGTCGGCGTGCTGCTCAATCGCACGGCCGAAAATTTGGGTGACTGCCTACAGAGCGTGCGAACCATCGCCGGGCAGGCCGAGATGATCGGCCCAGGGATCACGCGTATCAACAGAACCGGTGCTGAGCTGTTGGGAGCGATGCCCCTGCTCATTGAGGGCGCTGGCGCCGTCGCCGGGAAGCTGGCACCGTCCACAGCGACCGCGTCCAGTCCTGCGCCCGCCGCCACCGCCGGCCCTGCCGCAGATGATCCAGCAGAGTCTGACCCGGCGGCCCCCGAAGACACCCCGACCGGCAAGGGATTCGTAGATACCGCTACGACGGGTGTGGGCTATCTCGACGTGTCATGACAACCGGGCATAGCACCAGGGGCTAATCGTGTCACGCCGGCGCCAGCCGGCTGACGTGCAGCTCGACCAGATTGATCACGTACCGACCGCCCTTGACGTCGCCGGGCACAACCAGCCGCGGACGGTTCAGTGGTTTGCCGTCTTCGGTGACCGCGATCAGGACATCCTTATTGCCGAAGTCTGGAGAAATCTCACCATAGGAAACCGCAGCCTGGTACCCGTCAGCACCCACGCCGAGTATGGCAAAAGACAGCAAGTCGTGTTTCTTGTCATGCGTCGCCAGCGCGCTGGAGGGGATCAACTGGGTAAGCGGCACGCCCACGTCGGTGTGATGCTCGGTCCCTTGGTCGTTGTGGAATTCAACCTCAACGTTGTGCAGGGGCATCTGGTCAAGCTGGTCGACCGTGACCTGCGATTGCTGCTTGACCGCACCCGTGACGAGCACTGTTCCCTGCGGCGGGACTAACCGTGTGGGACTTGGGGTCACTGCCGCACCCGTAGCAGGTGCACCCGCCGTAGCCGCACATCCCGACACCGGGGCCAACGCCAGGATCGCCGTCGCGGCCAGGGTAATCCACCGGCGACACGTTGGTATCCGCAACCTCGACATGACCACCAGAATATTCGCCGCAGGTGCGTGATCAGCTAGTAGGCATGGCTCGTTGTGCACATCGGTGGAGGGGAAACCCGCACTGAACCCGGCTGCTAGCTGAACCCCACCACGGCGTGCGGCTGGTAGCTCTTTTCCAGCAGCTCCACCTCCGAGTCGTCGAGGCACAGGTCCACGGCAGCAACGGCATCAGCCAGATGGTGAGGCTTGGTCGCCCCCACGATAGGTGCGTCAACTCCCGGCCTACCGAGCAGCCACGCCAGCGCGACCTGGGCCGGGGCGACACCCCGCTTGGCGGCCACGGAGAGCACCGCGTCGACAATCGCCCGGTCTTCTTCGCGGTAGAGGGAGCGACCGAATTCGTCGGTCTCCGAGCGGGCGGTTTGTTCTGCCCAGGGACGGGCCAACCGGCCTCGAGCCAGGGGACTCCACGGGATGGCACCGATGCCCTGATCGATGCACAGCGGAAGCATCTCGCGCTCCTCTTCCCGGTACAGCAGATTGTAATGGTTCTGCATGCTGACGAACCGGGCCCATCCGTGCAGGTCAGCGATGTAAAGGGCCTTGGCGAACTGCCATGCATGCATTGACGACGCACCGATGTAGCGCGCCTTCCCGGCTTTGACAACGTCGTGCAGGGCTTCGAGGGTTTCTTCGATCGGTGTGCCGTAATCCCACCGGTGGATCTGGTAGAGGTCGACATAGTCGGTACCGAGGCGGGACAAGCTGTGGTCGATCTCGGTCAGGATCGCCTTGCGGGACAGTCCCTGACCATTGGGCCCGGGCCGCATGCGGCCGTGGACCTTGGTGGCGATGACGACTTCTTCCCGGGGGACTTCTGACAGCAGGGCTTGACCGACGATCTCCTCGCTGCTACCGGCCGAGTAGACGTTGGCCGTATCGAAGAAGTTGATGCCAGCATCCAACGCTTGGCGAAAAAACGGCGCGGCGTCTTCCCGGCCGAGCGACCACGGATGGGCACCACGGCCGGGCTCACCGTAGCTCATGCACCCGAGGCAGATGCGTGAAACCTGCAGTCCGGTGGTACCGAGAGCGACGTAGTCCATAACCCACCCCTACCACAGGTGCGCTCCGGCGTGGCCCGCTCAGTAACACAGCACACCTGATCAACTCGGTGGAGACGTGGGGGGTGTATTCACCGAGTTGCCCGATCTGGGCGCCGTAATCCGGCTTGCAGTGATCGTGTTGCCGTTGGCGGCACCACTGACGCGCACGGTGCTACCGACCGGGAACTGCTGCGCGGTACCGGGCGTGCGCCTGGTACCGAACTGCGTCTGAGGTGCGACGGTGACGGTGTATGCGGTGCCGTTCCGGGCGTTAACGGTCCAGGTGGAACCGTTCTCTGCGGTGATCGTCCCGATCACGCCATGACCGCGACCCTTGGCCGGGCCTGCCGCGGTGGGTGGCGCGGTCGCGGTGGATGGCGTTGTCGTCGTCGGGGTGGCGCTCGGGCTGCTGGATGCGCCCGAGCACGCCGCCGCGCCGACCGCAACCGACGCGCAGATCACCCCGATTGCCACCTTCCTCCCGATGCCTGCACGTTCACAGCCTGTGATGCTGGTCATTGGTCACTCCTCCTTGATCAGATACAGCATGCGGCTCTGCGCTTTCCGTTATGGGCTGGCTAGATGCAAGCCAGCTTCAGGCAACGTCAGAGTTAGCTGGGAGATGACCACGGCCAATGATCGTCATACTGGACAACGAGATCCGTTCTCGAACTGCGCTCATCGCGCAATAAATGTGGCGTGAAGTAACGGTGGGTACCCGGGGCCAGCAAAATTCGTCCGCACGCAAGCTCCTCGCCCCTCTCGCGAAAGATAGTGCCGCCAGGATCAGCGATCCTCGATCCGGGACTTGTTCGTTGCCGCGAAAGCGGGCGGAACACATGACGGCAGCAAATAGGGAATGTGGTGATAGTCCCAGATTGTTCGCATAGCTTGGCCCAAACAGAGACGCTGTAGAGAGACGCCGTGTGGAATCGTCGCAGGAGCCTGATTGTCCTGGCCGTGATCGGGGTGCTCGTCGCCGCGTCTGTGGCCGCGTGGCCGTTCCTGCGAAGTCTTGGCCGAACGCCAGGCTGCACCGTGACCGCCACCTTAAGCGCGGCATCTGACGCTCCGGTGACCTTCATTTTGTCGGGAGAGCAGGCCGACAACGCAGCGACCATCGCCGCAGTGGGGATCCGGCTGGGAATGCCCGACCACGCGGTCACTGTTGCGCTGGCCGCAGCACTGCAAGAGTCGGGCCTGCACAACTTGCCCGGCGGCGACCGCGACTCCGCAGGGCTGTTCCAGCAGCGCCCCAGTCAGGGATGGGGCACGCGCACCGAGATCCTCGACCCGATCTACGCGGCCACCGCGTTCTACGAGGAGCTCCGGGCTCAACCGGCGTGGGCTCAACTCAGCGTCGCCGACGCCGCCCAGCTGGTCCAGCGGTCTGCTGCGCCGTTTGCCTACGCGCAGTGGGAACCGTGGGCGCGAGCCGCTGCGGCCGCCCTCACCGGCGAGGTGCCCGCAGCACTGACCTGCCGCGGCCTGCAGACCAGCTCACCAAGCGCTGACCTGGTCGCCACCGCCACCGCCGAACTCGGCACTGCCGCGCTGAGCGGGATGCACCCCGAGGCCCGCGGCTGGTCGATCAGTAGCTGGCTCGTCGCCCACGCCTCCCGCCTCGGTTTGACCGGGTGACCTTCGACGGGCACACCTGGACCATGACTTCGGGTGCCTGGTCTCAGACGGGTCCTGCCGACGGCATCTTGTCCCTACACAACGCCCGTAACGCCGCCTGACGCGACGGCGGAAGTGTCGTGAACTCGACGAAGCCGACCGTCAGATGGGCCGATTACGTCGCCAGCGTCGAGTTCACGGCACGATCCGACAACCGGGCGGCGATAACAGGCGGCGATCCACCGGGTTCACAAATGAACCCGGTGGATCGTCTGCGCAGCGGAGGCACCGCTGCTCACTGACTGGGTTGGCAGTCGTACAGAACCTCGCCGCGGTTGGCAGATCCCGGCCACTGGAGTTGCGATGGCGGAGTTTGGGTGGTGGGTGCAGCACCCCCGTAGGCAGCAGGGTTGACCACGGTGCAGTGCTGCTGCACCCATTGGGTGCGCTGGGCGGATAGCCCACGCCCGCCGCCGGGGCCAGCTGGGCCACGCCTGTCCTGGCCAGCGCCGGCCAGCACGAACCGCAGCTTGCCGTCCTGCACCCATTGAGCGAGCGTGGTGACCGCCGGAGCGGGGTCCTGGCCGCTGAAGCCGCCCATTCCGATGATCATGGCGTTGCTGTGGATGAGGTAGGCCTCGGTGGCCATCGCTCCACCCTCCACCGCCAGGGTGATCGGCGTACCCGCAGAGTTCGCCTGGGCGTAGGCCAGGATCTCGCGCTGGTCAGCGGTCAGATCCCCGGCCATGACGCCGCGGAACCGCGCCGGTAACCCACCGCGGGTGGGACCTGGCCTGCCATGACCAAAAGCGGAGTTGGGCGGTCCAGCTTGGGCAAGCGCACCCCTGCCGGACGCGAACGCGGTGGCAGTGGACCACACCGCAGGAGCCAGCAGCAGGGCGACCACGCTCAGCGCCATCCCCGCCCGGAGTAGAGCTGGGCGGGTGGCCGTTACCGAACGTCTGCTCACCACGAGCAGGACCACTGCAGCGATCCCGGCGGCAACGACGGCGTAGCGCAGCCAACCGTTCCAGGACACGTTCCGGGAGACCAGGACCCAAGCCCAAACCGTCGTCAGCGTCACCGCCGCTGGTAGCAGCACCCAGCGGTACCCCGCCGGACTGCGGTAGTGGCGCCACATCAGGACTATCCCGGCAGCAGCCACCGCGGCGACAGCTGGAGCCATCTCGGTGGTGTAGTACGGGTGGAAGATTCCCTGGGCGAAGCTCAGCACGAGCCCCACGAGCAGTAACCAACCACCCCAGAGAACCCAGCCAGCGCGGCGGGCCGGATCTGCTGGTCTTGCCGACCGCAGCTGGTGGATCCCGCCGATGGCAGCAGCGATCAGCACCAGCAGGCACAGCGGCAGCAACCAGCTGATCTGGCCACCGACCTGCTCTCCGAACAAGCGGGCAATCCCGGCACCCCCGCCGAATCCACCCCCGTGACCTCGGCTACCCCACGGCACACCGCCGCCACCACCGAAGCCGACCGGGCGAGCCGGGTCGTTGACCAGTTGGCGGCCGGTCTCGCGGCCAAAGATGCGGCCGAGACCGTTGTAGCCGATGACCAGGTTGAGTACGGATCCATCGGTGCTGCCGCCGATGTAGGGTTTGGGAGCCGGCCAGAAGCTGATCAGCGTGACCCACCACATTGAGCTGGCCAGCAGCACGGCGCCAGCGCCGAACAGGTCCAGGATCCGGCGGCGCACCGGCGCTGAGGAACCTACGAGGTAGGCCAGCGCAAAGACCGGAACCACAATCCAGGCTTGCAGCATTTTGGTGATGAAGCCCAGACCCAGAAACAGCGCCGCCAGCATCAACCAGCGGGTCGCCTTACCCGCCGATAGGGAGTGCTCCACGGACCGGGTGAATGCATAAGCCGCTGCTACCAGCAGCAGCACCATCAGCGTGTCCGGGTTGGTGTCCCGGTTGATCGCCACGGTGACTGGAGTTAACGCGAGTATCAGTGCGGCCAGCAGTGCGATGTGCTCACCGGCCCAGCGGCGAACCGTGCGATGCAGCAACCACACCGCCGCCACCCCTTCGACGACCTGCGGTAGTAGCAGTGACCAACCGTGATAGCCGAACACCGCAGCAGAGACCACCATCGGCCACAACGCCATCGGCGGCTTGTCCACCGTCACCACGCCGAGCGGGTCGAATGAACCAAACAAGAAGTTGGTCAGGCTGGCGGACATGGATTTCACCGCTGCCGAGTAATACGGATTACCCCACCCCTCAGCACCGATCCGCCACGCGTACAGCACCGCCGCCACCGCGCAGATGGCGGCCGGGGCCAGCGCGCGCCACCTGCTGGCGATAGCGGGTGCGGCCACTGGGTGCCGCGTAGCAACCGGATCGGGTGCCTTGATCGTTGCAGTCATCGGATGCCTGCCTCGGCAGTCACCGGGCGGGTGCGCGCAGCGAAGACCCACGTACGCAGCAGCGCGAAACGCCCGGCTGTGCCCACCACCGTCGCCCCCAGCAACACTGCGATCTCCAGCCACCGCGACGGGTGCGCGTCCCATGCTTGCAAGCACAGCAGCGCCCCGGAGGTCAGCGCGTAGTACAACACGAACACGACCAGTCCCTGCAGGTGAATCCGCCGGCCTGAGGTGCCGGTGGCCGGGAAGGTCAGCCTCCGGTTCGCCTCGGTGTTGAGCAAGGTGATCAGCACCAGCGCGGCCAGATTCGCCACCAGCGGGGGCCACCACGAGCGCAGCAGCGCGTACACCACCGCCGTGGCGGCCGTGGAAACCACGCCGATGAGTCCGAATGCCGCTACCTGCCAGATCAACTCACTGCGGTGGCCTGCGGCGAGCACCACGTCTGGGTGGGCGCACCGCGGCGCCGGTCGTCGGGGTAACTCTGGCACCCGCGCCGCGCCGGTGATCTTGCCTCGGGCCACCCGCGCCAAGCCCCGGACATCGGCCACCGCGGTGGGCACTATCCGGACCCGGCTATCGGCGTCTTCCACCCAGTCCACCGGTACCTCATGGATCCGCAACCCGTTATGTTCGGCCAGCAGCAGCAGTTCCGTGTCGAAAAACCACCCGTCGTCATGCACGTGCGCCAACAAAGGGCGAATCACATCGGTACGGGCTGCTTTGAATCCGCATTGCGCATCAGAGAACCGGGCGCCGTGGCTCAGCCGGATCATGGCGTTGTAACACCGGGAGATCACCTCCCGGCGCTGGCTACGGACAGTCCGCGCGCCGGGCGCCAACCGTGAACCGATTGCAATATCAGAATGTCCATTGACCAACGGAACTACGAGCGGCAACAACGCATTCAGGCTCGTCGACAAGTCGACATCCATGTACACCACAACATCGGCGTCGCTGCACGCCCACGCAGTACGCAACGCGAGACCGCGCCCCTTGCGGTCCAGGTGCAACACCCGCACCCGGTCGTCGGACTCCGCGATCTCCTTTGCTACCTGCAACACCCCGTCAGTGCTGGCATTGTCCACTACGGTAATCGTCCACGCGAAGGGGAACTGGTCCTCCAGGAACGAACGCAACACGCGCACACAACCGGGCAATGCACGCTCTTCGTTGAACACGGGAATCACCACATCTACTGTGGCGACCTGCCCGACCGACCACCGCCTCAGGCCAGCATCGATCGTGACCTCACGCTCTACCGTCACTGTCACCAACCTCACCCCCTCATCGCGCAAAAATTGACGTGAAACTAGCGCCCTTAGTTATGACGGGGTGACATGCGAGCAGCCTGGACACAACCTCAAAGCTCACTGGGAATCGGATCCACACGGCCACGATCGGGCAGAACAGCGATCAAAGGTGGGCACACCACAACAACCAGAAAACCAGTCTGCGCGGAGCAGCGGATCAGGGTGCGTTCTCCTGCCCTGCGCTTCGGGCCGCGAACTCGACGCCAGCACCCGGTCAGGCTATCCTTAGGCCGGTCTCGTCGAGTTCACAGTACTTCACCGATTTGAGTTAGTCGAGGTTGTGTTCAAGTAGTTCCAGGTACTTATCCATGGAGTGGTCTCTGACGCCGTCGGTTCCTGGCGCGAACGGGTCACTGGTGAAGCCCTTGAAGCTGTCACCAAGTTTACCGATGAACGACATTTTCTCGTGCAGCTTCCCGTTCGCGTCGAAATACATCAGTGCGTTGACGTGGTGGAATACGGGCCCAGGGGGGACCTGCGGGACCACGTCATTGTTATTGACAAACCGGAAATGCCGGGATTCGAAGGCATCATCATGAGCACCAGCCAGCAGGCGATCGCATGTCCGCGGCTGACCGAACGTATAGACACCGTCGGCGAGCAGTTTCGGATCTTCGAGGTACATCGTTGCAGCAGCCAGCATGGCCAGCGCACCGCCCAGGCTATGACCCGTAAACCAGAGCGTCTGGTTGCTGGTGCGAAAGTCCTGGACCTTCGCCCGGATCTCGGGGTACACCGATGCCAGCGCCCGGCTGAAACCGAGATGAACGAGACCCTTTCTAGCGGGACCCGGAATCACTGGGGTGTTCGAATCCGACAGCCAATCCCGGATCTTGGATGGCTCGGTGCCACGAAACGCAACCAGGATCATGTGATCACTGGCCGCCAGATAAGCTTGGGTGTCTTCAAGAGGGAACGGCATCTGATGCTTTCCGCAGAAGTAGGTGAGCTGATCAAAACCCCAGCCCTCCGTACTTTTGCGGATCTCAGACTCCTCTGCGTAAGCCAACCTGGCGGCCTGACCAAGCCAGTAAGCATGCCCCAAAGAGTATCCTGTGGCGCGCTGGTCAAAAGGAGAAACACCCATCAGTCGCCCCCTTCATGCCGAGTTTTCCTATCTCGCACCGCTTGGGCCAACAGTCGTGTCGGTAGCCGGCAAGCGCGCTAGCGGTCATTCTTCCAATCATCACCCGCCGCACAAATTTGGCCGACGTGATCTACTCTAAGCACTGCCGCGCTCGAGTCAACCACCGCATCCGAACATTCCTTTGCCCGGCGGTCCCGTTAACGCAAATTGTCGGATTGTTCGTCGGTTAGGAGGACGGCCCATCACTGGCCGTGATAACCATGGAAGAGCAAAGACGATGGTCGCCGCCCTCCGAGTTCACTGCCGGTGCGGGGCGGTACCATGCCCCGCAACAATCAAGACATGACGTCACGACATGTGGATCTCAGCCATCCGATCAAGCATGGAATGATCACCTATCCCGGTTTGCCGGGGCCGATCATTTCGACGTACATCTCCCGCGAGGAGTCAGCGCGGAAGTTGGGTAGCGGGGTGTCCTATCACCTCGGTCGGATCGAGATGGTGGTCACCAGCGGAACGTACGTCGACGCGCCGTACCACTTCCATGCCGGCGGTGTCGACGTGGCGCAGCTGCCGCTGGAGCGGCTGGTGGAGGTGCGCATCGTGGTGATCCGGGCCAGCGGCCGTACCGCGATCGGCCCCGAGGTGATCGACAACCCGGGTGAGCTGTGGGGTAAGGCGGTGCTGGTGCACACTGGCTGGTCACGGCATTGGGGGACGGCGGCGTACCTGTCCGGAAGCCCCTACCTGACCCAGGAATTCGCCGAGATGGTGGTCGAAGCGAATATCGCGTTGCTCGGTGTCGATTCACTGAACGTCGACGATATCGAGGATTCGACCCGACCGGTGCATCACACGGTGCTGGGCAGTGGCATCCCGCTCATCGAGCATCTGACCAACCTCAACCAGCTTCCCGATCAGGGCGCCCGGCTGACCGCATTACCCGCTCCGGTACACGGCGTGGGCAGCTTCCCGGTGCGGGCCGTTGCCGTACTTCCATGACGGATTCAGCATGTCCCCATGCGAACAAATCCGTCAACTGGCGCGCGAGAGGTCAGGGTATTGCCCGGCCAATAGCGATATATTCCATCGCCCTTGGTCAAGCAGCTGCAGGTAGTGAGTGTGGAATTTCGCCAGTTTGTTCTGATCGCCGACACTGATGAGTGTGCAGTTGGGCAGGTGCGTGCGAAGTAATGTGTAGAGTCCGTGTTCGAGTCCTGCGTCAAGTGCGGATGTTGCTTCGTCGAGTAACGCCATACGTGGGTGGTTGATCAGGATGCGGGCGATGCCGAGGCGTTGTTGTTCGCCGGTGGAAAGGGTGCGGGTCCAGTTGACCTCTTGGTCAAGACGGCCTTCTAGATGACTTAGCTGCACCATGCGCAGCGCATTGCGTATTCGCTCGTCGCAGATGGTGTGTGGCAGTTCGGGATAGGTCAGTGCGCTGCGTAGGGGACCGAGAGGGATGTAAGGGTGCTGGGGCAAGAACAGTGCGCGGCCCGCGGTGGGTCGGTGGATGGTGCCGTGCGCGTACGGCCATAGCTCCGCCAGGCTCCGAAGCAGGGTTGTCTTGCCGCAACCTGAGGCGCCCGTGATCAATAATGCCTGGCCGGAATCGAGACGCAGGCTCAAGTTTTCGATCAGCGGCGTTCCGTCGGGACGCCGCACCGTCAGGTTGTCGACCTCAACGCCGCCGGGGCGGTCAACGACAGTCACCGAGGGCAGGGCACGCGTCTGGGTGTTGGTCTCCAGCAATCCCGTCAATCGGTCGAGGATCGCCCGGTAGGCGGCGAAGCCGCCGTACGAGTTACGGAAAAAAGACAGGGCACCGTGAACATGGCCGAACGCAACGGTGGTTTGTTGGACGTCGCCCAGAGTGATGGCTTGAGCGAAAAAGCGTGGGGCTTGGATGAGATAAGGGACCACCAGCGCCATCTGACTGACGGCGATGTTGAATCCATCGAACTTGAGGAGGCGGAAGACGATACGCCAGTTGTTGTGGATGATCGCCTGGAACCTGGTGCTCAGCGTGGCTCGTTCCGCTTCTTCACCACGATGGAATGCGATATCTTCGGAACGGTCACGCAGGCGGACCAGGGCGTAACGGAAAGATGCGCCAAGGCCTTCGTTGAGGAAGTTCAGCCGGATCAGCGGGCGGCCGATCCGGAAAGCACCGAATGATGCGGCAATCACATAGAAATAGGCAAGGAAAACCATCGATCCAGGAATTGCATGCCCGGACACGGACAAGGTGCCGGATAATCCCCACAGAATGGGCGTAAACGACGCCAGTGCTACCATGGACCGGACCGCGCCCAGCGACAATCCTAACGACTCGAGAACGAATGCAGTGGTGTCTTCTTGGATACGCTGGTCAGGGTTGTCGACAGGGTTGGGCACAAAGTGGCCACGATGGTAGGCGCGCCCGTCCAGCCAATCTGCGACCATGTGATCGTTGAGCCAGCTTCGCCATCGGATGATGAACGCCTGCTCGATGAGATACTCCACCCTGGAGTGGATAAAGTAAACCGCGGTGAGCACACCGAAGATCACCAAAAAATAGCGAAATGCCGCCCCGTCGAGGTCCTGCATCGCAGTAAATAGGCCGTTCGTCCAATACGATAACAGGACATCGAGACGTACTGCCAGGACGGTCATCCACAGCATCACCAACACCGACAGCAGTGGCACCCAGCTTGCCCACCCGTAGCCGGGCCGGAAATAAGGCGCAGTAATCCGGCAAAACTGCCTCCCCCAGCGGGTACACCGGGCCAGCAGCCAGGTCACGACTGCGAATACAGCCACAGTGATACCGAACGCCGCCGCCGACCAGACGAGGCTGGCGCTCCATTCATGTTTCCAGTCCAACAACGTGGGCAAAACACTCTCCAAGGATGACAGCCGGTATCAAAACAGCGACGTGGCCGAGCAGCTGGAAATCCATGCAGACAACGAGCAAGGATTGCCAGCACCCAGTAGCGTTTGAGGCAGCCAGCTCAACTCAATCTCCACGTACTCCGCTGCGCTCAAACGGGGGTTTATCCGGGCTACCTCCAGGACGATTCGCGCTGCCGTGATCACGGGCCGGCAGCCCGCCCGCGATCGCAACCCATGCGCTGGGTACTCCGGCAGCTTACGAGGACGGCGTAGAGTGCAGGTAAAGTCACGATCCGCCATATCGGTGCTCTTTGCACTGCTCGATCGGGCACAGCCCGCCACACTGCTCGCCACTCCGGCCGCGGCGTTGGTTGGTCACTGCGGTGCGCCCGGTCCGCTTACCGGCTCGTGGTGACGGCGCGCCCACCAGCTTCAACCGGGTCCGGGGAGCAATCCCGGGCAGCGTGTCAGCGCGACACACCGTGTACGTGGTAGCCGCCGTGCGCGCCGCTGAAGCCGCCGCCGTGGCCAGCACCGGCCAAGAGCACCAGGATTGCCACCAGTGCGAGCGACCCGAGGCCAACCAGCCATAGGATCGCCATAGCGTTGCGGTGTGCCGTTGGTCGAGATGGGGGCTTGTCTTGTCGTGGTGGCGTGTGAGTCGCCACCGGCGTCGTTGAAACCCGGTCGGGCGTTGCTGTCCTGGGTTCATGGCTTACGTCAGCCCAGGAAGCAACCGACGCAGCGGGCTCAGCTGTACGAATCGATGATTTATTCTCGTCGTTAAAGACCGCACCATCTGAACCAGCAGATGACGTAGCGAGGCCCCTTTTCCCATGCGCCACCGACCAGCGTTCATCCAACCAAGGTAGCGGCACGGAGGAATCTGGTACGAAGATTTGTTCCGTGGAGTGTGACATGGTTTGTATCTATCACACGGCCACATGGATGTCACTGAGCGTTTCCTGCGCGTTGTATGGGAATTTCCTGTACGTGGAATTTTCGAATGCCGTTCGGCAACGCGTTGGGCGCCTGCCAGCCATGGCCGATCCTGCGGCCGGCGTGCCGTGCCCTTCCCGCCCGGGCCATGGCGTTATCAGATACCTTTATCTCTTTTTCGATGATATCGACGGTTTGATGGGTAGACAAGGCGAGTGATCCCGACCAGGGTTCCCGTGATCCCTAGAATGAGCAGGCCGCTCGTCAGGGCAAGCGTGAAGAAAAGTGTTCGCATTGTCAACGTCCTCTTATAGTCCATTGATAGTCCATGCCGTGATTCATTCGTAGCGGAGGGCTTGGATGGGGCGTAGCCGGGCGGCGCGGTAGGCCGGGTAGCTACCAGCGACCAGCCCGATCCCGAGGCTGATGGTGAATGCCACCAGCACGGGCGGGGCGGAGATGACCGGGGTGAAGTCGGCCAGGGCGCCGGTAGAGGGCGTAATAGCCGGTGCGATGGCGCGGACCAGAAGGGCGAGTCCGATCCCGACCCCCACGCCGAGAAGGCCCCCGAAGCCCGCCAGGACGGTGGATTCCAAAAGGAATTGCTTGAGGATGGCGCGGCTGGTGGCGCCGATGGCTTTGCGGATGCCGATCTCGCGGGTTCGTTCGGTCACCGAGACCAGCATGATGTTCAACACGCCGATCCCCCCGACCAC
>JAJPIR010000178.1 GCA_021324675.1 Actinomycetota bacterium | reverse complement strand
TTGCGGTTGTTGGTGGTCGCCCAGTTGTCTGTCGTGCCGATGATGTTGGCCGTCAGATCCTGCGCGTTGCTGGTGGCGATCAGTGTCCCGGTGGTAGCAGCACCCGGGGTGGGTGAACCCGTGACCGCGGGCGCGATACTGGCGACGTCGGGTGCGTTCTGCAGTGCGGCAGCGTCGGCGTCGGTCAATGGCTGCGCCGGGGGAGCGTTGGGGACACTCACAGCTTGCGAAATGATGGTGATGTTGTTGGCCACCGGTTCGATACGCGCGTCAACCGAGTTTTTCACCCCGAGGCCGCAGGCGGCCAGCAGCACCACCGCCGAAACTCCGATGATCAGACCCAGCATGGTCAGCGCCGAACGCAGCCAGTGGGCCCGCACCGCACGTAGCGCGACAAGTAACGCATCCCACAGGCTCATTGCTGATCTTCCCCCGCGGCGCTGCCTTGCCCGCCAAGGACACCGTTATCACGCATAACCGTGGTCAGACCCGCGCGCAAATGATTTAGGCAAACTCACAGCCAATTCACTATTTTCTTCACGATCCGTATATTACTGGTAACTGAACAGTAATTGAATTGGCGGCATCGGCGAACGTTGCCGGAGAGCCTCACGCCGTAGCTGGCGTTGCTGCCAGCTGCTTCAGCGCGGCGGTTGACGGTGGCACAGTGCACGAGTGGCGATCACGAACGTGGTGGCGGTAGTGGCCGGTTCCGGGCAGGGTTGGCGGCAGGGTGGTGAGCTGTTGCTGGCTTTTGGTCTGCCTCGCCGGTGGGAGCGCAACGGCATCGCGGCCGACGATCCAGCTCCGCGGAACCTGGTCACTGTCACGCGAGAAATATCGGGACGTAGCGCCACCGACGCTGGTTGCGCCCTGGGCGCTGTTCCCGGTGTTGTCCACGTCGAACAGCGCTGGGATGACGGGGACCGACGAAGCCGGTGGCGTCAGTCGCAGTAGGCAAGCGCCCAATTACGCCTGGTTCCCCAGCCTACCCAAAGCCATTGACCATAGCATGGGCGCACATTTCTGTTTTGGTGCACGCGCCTGGAGAAATCGCAATGTATACCGGCACGGTCGAGTCGCCGTTGCTTGCCGTTTGTATGCGATTGATCACATGAAGTGACTATATTAACAGCACACACGGGATTGCTCTAGTGTTTCGATGCTGTCGATTGTCCGTGGCCGCTGGCCGTTACGTTGAGTTAGTTTTCAGGGGAGAGCCTGGGTGAGCTATAGCCTCGGAATTGATGTTGGTGCGACCTTTGTTGCGGCCGCAGTCGCCAGGACCACCACCGTGGAGATGTTTGCCTTGGGCGACCACGCAGGCGTGGCTCCAGCGGTGGTGTGGCGGGGGGACGGACGCGGTGTCGCCACGGGCGTAGCCACCCGCAGCCAGGTAACGGACCGGGCCAGCCGCGGAGTGATCAATCGGCTGGGCGACCCCGCGCCGGTGCTACTCGGCGGTGAGGCGTACGAGGCCACCGACCTGGTCAGTGTCCTGCTGCGCGACGTGGTTCACCAGGTCACCAAGACCCAGGGCAAACCACCCGAGCAAGTGGTGTTGAGCCACCCGGCCAGTTGGGGACCTTTCCGGTGTGCGCTATTCGGGCAGGCTGCCCGTAAGGCAGGGCTGGCAAGGCCGATCATGGTCACCGAACCCGAGGCAGTCGCAGCGCGCTACGCCAGGTTCCGGCCGTGGACCGACGGCGACATTGTGGTGGTGTACGACTTTGGCGGCGCCACGTTCAACGCCACGGTGCTGAGCAGGCACTCCGGCAAGGTACGGATTCTGGGAGAACCAGAGCGCATCGACGGGCTTGGCGGGGACGTTCTCGACCAGGCAATCCTGGCCCATGTCAACCGGACTACTCATGGAGCGCTCGACCGGCTGGACAAGCACTGCCCGCAGACCACCGCCGCGCTCGACAGCCTGCTGCAGGCCTGCGTCCAAGCCAAAGAAGCTCTCTCCAGCAACGCCGAGACCACCTTGCCGGTCGTACTGCCCGGCAAGCGTTTCGACGTCCGCCTGACCCGCTCAGATTTTGACGACCTGGTACGAACCTCGATCGAGCACACCCTGAGCGCGGTGGCGCGAGCCCTCCGATCGGCACAGGTGCAGCCCGATGGACTCAGTGCCGTGCTGCTGGCCGGCGGATCGTCGAACATCCCCCTGGTCGCGGAGATGGTCTCCGCTGAGTTCAGCTGTCCGCTGATCGTGGACTCGCAACCCGAACACGTCGTTGCGGTGGGTAGCGCCACGCTGGCCGGCCAGCTAGCCGGCCACGAGTCGCCCCTGCACGGGGGGCGGCATTACCGCGCCCGGTCCGATGACGAGCAACAGAGCACAGCTCATACCACCACGGAGCGCGCGGCGGCAGCAGCGAAGACGGCCAGCGCCACAGAACAGCACGGCACGCAGGCATTGATCTCCGCAATCTCCGCGCAGCACACAACCGGCATGATTCCCAGGCAGCGTACGACTGACCTGCCAGCACCGCAGGGCGCATCAGTGCGCCACGTTGAGGTTGCTGCTGCCCGGGCGCCGGCCCGACGCGGCATCGCCAACGCGGACGTCAGGGCAGCTCAGGCCGCTCCCGAGTCTGCGGCGACACCGCCACCACCCACGCAGCCCGCACCGCCAGCCAACTGCCCACCGCCAGCCCAGCAAGGCGAGCAGTCGCAGGGCAGCCGGCCGGGGCTGCTCGGGTTCATCGATCGCGCTCGCCGGCCACGAGTACTGGCCGGCACCGGCGTGGCAGCGGCCCTGGCCGGATCAGTTCTCTTCGCCCTGTTCGCTGGGCCGACCAACACCCCGTCACCGCGCTCGGTAGCCCCCGTAAAACCGTCACCCAGCGCGGTGGCCAACAATGGTCTAGAAGGCGCGGCACCCACCGTCGCTACCACGATTCGAGTGGGAAACAGTCCCAGCTTCGTCGCGGCCTCTCCCGACGGTAAGCATGTCTATATTGCCAACGGGAATGATCAGTCTCTCACCGTGGTAGACACCGCAACCAACCAGGTGAGCGCGACCATCCCGATCGCAGCGGGCCCACCGCAATTCCTCACCTTCGCACCAGATGGTCGCACCCTGTACGTCACCGTCTCCAACGAGCAGGGAACGATTCATGCGATCGATGTGCTCGACACAGCATCGAATGCCGTCATCGCCACAATTCCCCAGCCGGGGATGCCGCTTCGGGTGGCGGTCAGCCCGGATGGGCAACGACTTTTCGTCGCCAACCATGAGGTTCCTTCTGTGTCAGTGATCGATGCGGCCACCAACACCGTTATCGGGCAGGTGGCTGTCGCACCGAACCCCCACTGGGTCACATTCTCTCCCGACGGAACCCGCGCTTATACGGCCAATCATGAGTCCAACGTGGTGTCAGTGATCGACACCGCCACCCTTCACGTCCTTACGACGATCCCGGTCGGCACAAGCCCGCATAGCATCGCGACGAACCCGCACCTACCGCTCGTCGCCAATGTCAACTACAACGCAGGCTCCGTCTCGGAAATCGACACCACGACCGGCAAGGTCAGCGCAACCATTCCCGTAGGAGAAAAACCACAAGACATCGCTTGGGCAGCCGACGGGCAGTTAGCTTACGTCGTTAATAACGGCAGCAATACTATCTCGGTGATCGACACCACAACCAATCGAGTAACCAAAACCATCCCAACCGGCACGGGGCCGACCAGCATCACGGTACAACCCAGCGGCCACCAAGCCTACGTAAGCAACCTCAACAACGGCACCGTGACCGTTCTGAAACTCACCACTGCCGGCTGACCCGAGCCACCAGCGCACCCTGCACGAAGTCACCTTGGTGGGCAACCGAGCCGTTGCCCCTCTGACCGTGCGTAGGTAGGGGCTCACGAACCGCGACTCAGCTGTTCGAGTGGCTCAGAGTTTTGCCGGTTACATCAGCGCGACAAGAACCGATAGGGGGGTGCTACTCACTGGGGACAGGTTTGTTCCACCCTTGAACCAGGCGGCCAGTACATCCTCGACCTTCCTTGGAGGAACAATGCACGCAGTATTCATCGAAGTTGACGTCGAGGACAGCGTCTCAGTGAACGAAGCTCGAAAGCATTTGCAAGAAAACGCGCCACGGTTCGCCCGTGAAAACGGCGCCCGTGCCGCATATTGGCTCGCCCCGCAGGGCGGCCGCGGTGTCTCAATCGCGATTTTCGACTCTGCGGACGAGGCGCAAAAGTTAGCCAACCAGCTCCACGTCGGCGAAAGCCCTCGCAACGCGCCACCTGGTGTCACCTTCCGCACCATCGAGGTCCGGGAAGTTCTCGCCAGTTTGTGAACGGCACCGCCTGTAAACGGCACCGCTGACCCCGGTCGCCGGCCACGAGAGACCAGCTCGGTAAACGGCGACCGGATGATGCTGCGCTGCAGCGCCGGCTGGGACACCTGGAGACAGCACGGCGCCTTCACCTTCCCCGCCGACTACGGATAAGTTTCCCGGCTCGCTCGGTCCGACGACGAACCGCTGGACGCTCGCTCATGATCTCCGGCGGCGGCGAGCAGTGAATCTTTTCTCGACTGCCACCGCTCTCATACGCCGCTGTCGTCAGTTTGCGTGGTATCCGCCTGCTCGGTCAGTGGCGGTGCGCCAGCCATCTTGAGATACTCCTGGATCTCATCATGCGAGGGATCCACACCCACGGACGCGGCGTAGGACTCGGCCACCTCCGGGTCATGTTCAGCGCCAGGTTGGGCCGTGTCGAAAGTCGACCGCGGCTGGTCAGGTATCGTCATGCCGACACTATTACATAGAGGATCGAATCGCCCCGCAGGAGGTTCGAAGAATCAGCGGACCGCTGGACCTGCTTGGTGGGTCTTCTCCAGCTGGGTGAGGAATTCGTGCGCGCGCCGCGCTCGCTCAGAATCTTCCTTCATGACCTCTCGGAAGAAATCCGCGATCTCAGCATGACCAGCGTTTTCCGCATCCCGGACGTACTGGCCATAATCATGACCAGCCTTGAGGGAGTGGTACTGCAGGGAGATCAGATCAAAAACCACGTCACTGAAGCCCGTCTCTCCGGTAGCCATACAAGCCTCCTTGGCATCGCTCCGGCGACGGTGTACCCCCGCCTGCTCGCACGAAACGCCGGCCGGTGCGTCAATGCAGCAGTGCGGGTCGTTTGCTGGTGACGATGAGGCTGAGACGGAGATATGCGATGTTCGACATGGGGTAACAGGGGTGTGGGCTTGGGCGGCAGCCGGGTACTGCTGGGAAAGCCATGGCGTGCGTAGCGGCATCCGATGAGTGGGGTCGGAGTTCCGTAGCGGTGAAGAGATGAGGGATCGTGATGGTGGCTGGGCCGGGGGTGCGCTCTGAAGGGTCGGTCGGCAACAGCGTGGTGCCTGTCCCCAGTTCCGAGGTACTGGGGCGGGTGCCGGTCGGGTTGCGGGTGGCGGCCGCTATCGGGTGGCGCCTGGTGGTGGTACTGCTTGCGCTGGGGGCACTCGGCTGGGTCGTCGGCAAGGTACAGATCATCGTCATCCCGGTGGCAGTGGCGGTATTGCTGGCCGCCCTGCTGGCCCCGGCAGTGCGTCTGCTGGCCCGACCCCGTTGGATGCCACGTGCCCTAGCCACCGCGCTGGTTGTGGTGGGGGGCCTTGTGGTCCTAGGTGCAGTGTTCTACGGGCTGGTGGTCGCCTTCCTGGCCGGGCTACCCGCGCTTCAGGATCAGCTGGGGCAAACCTTTTCCCAGATTCGAGACTGGTTGGCACGCAGTCCACTGCACATGTCGGTACCGCGATTAAACGATCTCGGCGCCAGCATGATCAGCGCCTTGGGCTCCAGCCGCGAGGCGCTGACCTCGGGAGCACTGGGGGTGGCCAGCACCGTGGGTGAGATCGCGGCGGGCATGCTGCTGGCCATCTTCGTTTTGATCTTTTTCCTTTACGACGGGGCGCGGATCTGGGAGTTCGCTGTGCGGGGTGTTCCTCGGCAGGCGCGCAACCGGGTGAACGTGGCCGGCCGGCGAGCTTTCGCGGCTCTGGTCAGCTACACCAGAGCAGTCACCGTGGTGGCAGCCACCGACGCGCTCGTGGTCGGACTCGGGTTATGGCTGATCGGCGTGCCGCTGGTGGTACCGCTAACAGTGCTGGTGTTCTTCGGTGCCTTCATCCCCACCGTCGGTGCGATCGTCACCGGTGCCATCGCAGTGCTGATCGCCTTGGTGGCCAAGGGCTTTCTGGCTGCGGTGCTGGTCTTGGTAGTGCTCATCGTGGTTGGTGAGCTGGAAGGTCACGTGCTCCAGCCCCTGCTTCTCGGGCGCGCGGTCCGGCTGCATCCCTTGGCAGTGGTCCTTCCGGTGGCGACCGGTTTCGTGCTCACCGGCGTCATCGGCGCTTTGCTGGCCGTGCCGCTGGTTGCCGTTCTCGATGCCGGGATCCGCTCGCTTTATCAGGCCAACGTCCCAGACCCCTACACCATCGACCCACTCAATCCCAGCTCCGCCCGCACCGCGGCCGTTCCCCTGGCTGGACACTAAAGCTGACGTAGCTAGCCGTTGGAGACGCTCACCGAGCCGACCCGGGAGCGAGCCGTGATGTGGTGCACTGAGCCGGGATCCTGCTGGACCGTCACGTCAGCTGCACCGATTTGACTGCCGGCGTCAACCGCGTAAGCGCTCCCCGCCGGCAGCCGTACCGTGATCGAACCAACCTCAGTCTGCGCAGCCACGGTGTTTGGTGGTGCGCTGAATTGCAGGCTGATCGCCCCAGCACGGGCACGAGCGGTCACCGCATTGCTGGTAAGCCCGGTAGCGTCGATATTTCCGGTAGCGGAGGTAAGGTTCAACTGCCCCGCCAGCCCCGTCAGCTTGATCACGCCGACCTGGTCATCAATCTGCACCGCGAGACGCCGGGGGATCTTGATGATGTAACTCACGCTGCAGGAATTGACATCGAAGACGCCTGGGCAGCTATAGCTGAGGGTGAGCTGCGCACCGACCACGGGGTAACGGGTCTGCGGCGGGTTGTGGTTGTAGCGAAGCCGTTCGGTAACCGAGATCGTGGTGGCATCCGTGCCCTCAATCTCGGTGTCCCCCACGGGGTTGTCGACCTTGATGGAGGTGACCGGCTCGGTGATCGTGTAGGAGTTCTGCGCCGTGACCTGGCCGACGGAGCTGACGCAGCCCGCGACTGCTGGTATCGAGCTCATGAGCACCATGGCTCCCAACATCATGATCCGCAGGGCGTGCACGAGCTGGTCACCCCCAAAACCCTCCTCAACGGCTACCCGGGACTGGCGCATCGGCAACAACTTCCTGCGCTGGCAAAGCCTGCCCCCAGCGCACCCGAACCTGCCTGACTAACGAGCGAAGTGTCAGATCCGCACGGCATGATGGATTCGTTGAGTACGCGGTGCCTGGGCAGCTTCGCTGGCACGACCGGGTTGCTTCCAGCACCGTCAGGTGAGCACGCCGGCACCGGCAAGCTCTGACCGCAGCGACTCCGTCGAGGTGAAGTGGATGGCGGCAATACCCATCCGCCGAGCGCCATCGATGTTGGATTCCGAATCGTCGACGAACAGCACGTCAGCCGGAGCCGCGCCGAGCACAGCCAGCGCGGCGGCAAAAGCCGCCGGCGATGGCTTGGTGACCCGGATGGTCGCGCTGAACAGCGGAATCGCGATCCGGGCATGCACCGTTGGCAGCACCAGCGGCAGGGAATCGCGAAGCAGGGCGTCGTTGTTCGTCAGCAGGCTTCGGGTCACTCCCGGCGCGACGTCATCAACGACGGCAAGTACCTGCTCATCTGGGGTAAAGGCCGAAGCCCACAGCCGGGCGAGTTCCAGGTCGTCGCAGTGCAATCCCAATTGCTCGCGTAGCACGCCACGGATGTCGGCGGCGTCCATCTCACCGCGGTCGCACTGGTCAACGATGCCGCAGCCGTAAAGCCGTTCATCGATTTCAGCGGTCTCGAGGCGGGACACGGTGGCCAGATGCTCAAGCCGCGCTGCGGAGTCGAACCGGCACAGCACGCCCGCCAGGTCAAGCAGAAGATGCCGTACTGTCACGCAGCAGACCGTAGCCGGCAAGCTTGCGGCACGCGTGACAGCTGCTGGCTGGCCGGAGGTGACCAGATAAGGCAAGCCCCGTGACGCTGCCAGGTCGGGGGTCCAACAGCATCACGGGGCTCTACCCGCCTTATCGCCGACATCGACGGCAATGTTGCAGACTTTCGCGTGATTCACCGAGTGGACTGACACAACCCCCGGGTGATTACTGACAGCAACCGCCTCGTGCCACGGGCAGTTGGCCGTCCAGCATCCTCGGGAAACGCCGGGTTGACGCCCCAGTGTGGACGTCGGCTATGCGGTTGCGGCCTCACGGCCTGCGCTCAGCACACCGCTACCGAAAATCAGAGTCACCACCGCGGTTACCAGATGCAGCCAGTTATCGCCGACAGCGACGCCACCTGGTATGGAAAGTAAAGAGAAGTAGCCGAGGACACCCAACACTGTGGCCAGCGCATAGATGCCACCGATGGCGATATTTACCCCCTGCGTACCAGCGGGAGTAAGCGCCAACCCGGCCAGCAGCCAAAATGCACCAAGACCAATGTGCACGATGTTATGGAAGGGATTCAGCATGAAGATCCCAAAAAGCTCGTGATTGGTCATCTCGGTGAAGTTACCGAAGCCGGTGATGAAAAAACCGACAATACCACCCAGGACGTAGACGGTGCCGGCGAGCAGCGAATATTTCTGCTCGATGGTCCTGGATCTAGACCTAAGCCTGATCCCGAACTTTTCTTCTGAAGTAGCGAATGCCATACCCGTTCCCTCCACCCAACATCAACGGCCGTAGCGAAGTGGACTGACCCGCATCACGCCGACCCCTTCGCCTCACAGGCCGTTCGGTCCCTGGCACCACGCGGTTCACCGGGGACCCCACGGTCACCCGATCGGGCAGTAGGATCTGGCAGTGACGTCCGCACTGCTCGCCCCGAGCAGCGCGGCCCTGAGTGGCGTTGCAGCCTTGCCCGGCGCTTCCAGAACTTGGTGAAGCTCAGCGCTGAGCGGGACGCCGCGCGATGCGAGCGGCCACACCGTTGGGCCCTACCGGTCAGCCGAATGCCGTTAAACCATCCTCAGGCGGCCGCTGGGCGCAGCACAGAGGCACGACGGTCCACGATCCGTAACACTATGAGCCGAGATGCTCTCCACGGGCTGATCGTGATCTCAACTAAATAAGCTCACTTCTCCCAAGCTGGCGGGTCTCGTCAAAGATCGTGGGTCTCTCCCCCCACCCCGCACCCACGAGAGTTGAGCAGCCAGCATGTGGCCGGTGATCTACCGAACGTCCATGCCCCCGACCGAGACGTCGACGGGTCACCGGCCACCTTCAAATCTTCTCCCTCAATTTTCTCCGGGTTGCGCCGCCACGGCAGGTTGTCCCGCGGCGCCCTACCCGGTCTGGCCGTGCCGCAGTTCCCGTTTAGCCGCGCGGCGAACGCTGATCGCAGTGATCGCCAGTACGCACAGCGGAAGCAGCCACCAGGCGGTGACCCCGGCACGGGTCAGACCCCAGGTACCCAGGAGGGCGAGCGCCACCGTGGCGGCAACGGTCCAGTCGTCGCCGATGATGAAGTCCACCCAGAACATGATGAACGCACGGACTCCGTGCACTACCGCATTCATCAATGCCTCCCCGAGGCAGACGGGTCAGAACTTGATCCCGGGCTTGATCCCCGGTGCCCCGCCACCTGAGTGGTTTCCTGCCATCCGTGACGGACCCAACTCAGCAGCGCCAGCGCCGCCAGAACGTACAAGGCGCCCAACGCGACCAGGGCCGCTTCCTCGCCCGGCCACGCGACGCCGAGGCCTTCCACGGCCCAGTACGTGCCGAATGTGGTTAACAGTGCACCGACGAACAGCTGCAGCGCTCGCCGCGGGATTCGGGCCACCAGCCGGTAGGTCAGCGCGCCGACGGCTCCCAGGACGATGATCGCGGTAACCGCACCCACCACGGCAGAGCTGACCGCGCCCGCCGCTGTCCCGAACGCCACGACGATCACCATCACCTCCAAGCCCTCCAGAGACACGCCTTTGAACGACAGCACAAAGCCCGTCCAGTCGAATCTGTGCTGGTCCACGTCGCTGGAATCCAGGTCTGGAGCGTTATGGCCCACCCCCCACCCGTCGCGAGCAACCCGCAGCACGCCCTTGCGCAGCCATTGCAGCCCGAACACCAGCAGCAACGCGCCGACGACCAGGCGCACCGGTGACAGCGGCACGTCGCGCACCGCGATACCGAGCACTGTGACCAGCGCGACAAGAACGATCAAGCCCGCGCTTGCGCCCGCCAGCGACGCTCGCCAGGAGCGCGCCACGCCCACTCCGACCACGATCGCGACCATTTCGATGACCTCGATTGCCGTGGCGAAGAATGCAGCGAGAAGCACCGCCAGGTTCACAGCTAACCCACCTCGCCATGTGGAAGCGGGCGATCACATCGACCTGCACAGTCGCCCGGGGTTGCGGAAATCCTCACACGGCACTGATCATGGCCGACCGCGGGTGACGTCGAGGACGTGCCTGCCCTCCGCGCCGAACAACTCATCGGTCCGGGCACACCACGACGTGCCAGGACCACACATACAGTGACGCGCACCCACGAGAGCCAAAAAATTCGGACGCGATGTCGAGAACCCGTGGCTGGCTCCGTCCCTGCGGTGAACGCGACCGAAATGGGTCGTACCGCCCCCGAGGAGAACCACAATGGCTAAGTACCTGCTGCTCAAGCACTATCGCGGCGCCCCGGCTTCGGTCAACGACGTGGCGATGGACCAGTGGACGCCGGAGGAGATCTCGGCCCACGTGCAGTACATGCACGACTTCGCGGCCCGGCTGGAAAGGACCGGCGAGTTCGTCGACAGTCAGGCGCTTGCCCCCGAGGGCACGTTCGTCCGGTACGACGGCGAGGGCCGCCAGCCGGTTGGCTGGTCACCGTGGCCTGGCGCCGGTTCCTCGACGCGGCCCGGGCGGACGCCGCCCGCCGCCGGCGTGAGGACCTCGTCAGTGTCGACTCAGCGGAGCCGGCGCCGGGGTCGGGGCCTGATTCGGGGCCCGCGGTGGACGACACGCTCCAGCTCTACTTCCTGTGCGCCCACCCGTCGTTGACACCGGCGTCTGCGGTCGCGCTCACGCTGCGCGCCGTCGGCGGTCTGACCACCCGCCAGATCGCCCAGGCCTACCTGGTGCCCGAGGCGACCATGGCGCAGCGCATCAGCCGGGCCGAGCGCACCGTCTCCGGCGTGCCGTTCGATCAGCCCGGCGACGTCGCGACCGTGCTACGCGTCCTCTACCTCGTCTTCAACGAGGGTTACTCCGGCGACGTCGACCTCGCCACCGAGGCCATCCGGCTCACCCGGCAGCTCGCGGCCGCGATCGACCACCCCGAAGTGGCCGGGGCTGCTCGCCCTCATGTTGCTCCACCACGCCCGGCGCGCCGCCCGCACCGCGCCCGACGGCAGCCTGGTGCCGCTGGCCGAGCAAGACCGCGGCCTGTGGGACTCTGAGTCGATCACCGAGGGCGTCGAAGTCCTGCAGGCTGCCCTTGCCCGCGACCGGCTGGGCGAGTTCCAGGCCCAGGCCGCCATCGCGGCACTCCACGCTGACGCGCCCACCGCCGAGGAGACTGACTGGGTGCAGATCGTCGAGTGGTACGACGAGCTCGCGCGCCTGACCGACAGCCCGGTCGTCCGGCTCAACCGCGCGGTGGCCGTCGGCGAGGCCGACGGACCGCGCGCCGGCCTGGCGGCGCTCGCAGCGCTGGACGCCTCACTGCCCCGCCACGCCGCGGTGGCGGCGTACCTCCACGAGCGCGACGGCGACCTGATGCCGGCGGCACGGCTGTACGCCGAGGCGGCCCAAAAGGCACGCAACCTCGCCGAGCGCGACCGCCTGACGCGCCAGGCCGCCCGGCTCAACTCCCGCCGGTGTCGCTGACAGGTCGCGCTCGGAATTTCCCGTTGCCGGTGAGCGAGGGTAGGCCGCCGGCGTCGCCCGGGCCGGTCGCTATCCTCGTTGCAGAAGCTGCGTGCGTGGCTTCGCGGCGGTGGGTGCCCGCCGGCTCTCGTCCGAGGCGAACAGCAGCGTTGCTGCCAACGGTCCCTCCCAGCTAGCGACCGTGTCATGGGAGGAACCGGATGAGCCAGCCCGCCGCGCCAGTCGATGCAGGCCTGGACCCGGCTACCTCGGCCAAACGCACCCGGCTGGGCTCGAGTCGCGTACCGATATTTGTGGTGATCTCTGCTGGCGGGGTGCTGGGTGCGCTAGGCCGGTATGCCATCCTCACCGCGTGGCCACTCTCGCCAGGCCAATTCCCATGGCCCACCTGGACGGTGAATATCTCGGGCTGCTGGCTTATCGGCGTGGTGATGGTCCTGGCTACCGAAGTGTTCACCGGACGGCGGTTGCTGCGGCCATTTTTAGGCGTCGGTGTTCTCGGTGGCTACACCACGTTCTCCACCTACATCGCCGATATCGACCGGGCCGCGACCGCTGACGCAGCAGGAATTGCCCTGGTCTACCTGGCTACCACCCAGATCGGAGCAATGCTGGCGGTGTGGTCCGGCGCCACGACCACAGAGTGGGTGCTGGGCGCCGCACGCTCAGGCAAGGCAGGGAAACGATGACCAAACTTCACGGCGCAGCGCTGCGGCTGACGGTGTTCCTCGGCGAGGACGACCAGTGGCGGCACAAGCCGCTGTACACCGAGATCGTGCACCGGGCTCACACCGCCGGGTTGGCCGGCGCAACTGTGCTGCGGGGCGTGGAAGGTTACGGCGCGAGCTCGCGGATCCACACCACCCGGCTGCTGTCGCTGTCGGAAGACCTGCCAGTGGTCATCGTGATAGTGGACACCGAGACCAAGATTCGTAGCTTTGTACCGCAGATAGAGGAGCTCATCGGCGAAGGTCTGGTGATCCTCGACCCGGTGGAGGTCATCCGGTACACCGGTCGCGCCGAGGCGGCGCGGTGACGCTGCTTCTCGTCGCTGTCGGCGCTGCGGTCGGAGCTCCGCTGCGCTACCTGACCGACCGGGCGATCCAGGCACGTCACGACTCGGTGTTTCCTTGGGGCACCCTGATCGTGAATATGATCAGCAGCCTGCTGGTCGGCTTGCTCGCCGGCCTGCCAGCCGATCCGGCGGTCACTGCTTTGCTGAACACCGGGTTCTGTGGAGCGCTGAGCACGTACTCCACCTTCAGCTACGAAACCCTGCGCCTCATGCAGGCCGGCGCCCGCTTCTACGCACTGGTCAACATCGCCGCCAGCGTTGTCGCCGGGGTCGGCGCCGCCGCCTGCGGGCTGATGCTTGCCCACAGCCTCACCGTGCGGTGACCGCAGGAACAGTGCTCCCCATTTGTCGGTCACTAAAATTGTGGCCCGCGCTCGTTGCCGGAGCGCGGGCCACCGTTCAACTACCAGCAGGCGCCTTCTTTAGCAGTCCCTGTGGTGTCCGTGGCCGCATTTGTGACCGTGGTGCTTTTTGTGACCGTGGTGTTCACAGTGATGCTCGTGGTGACTCCGGTGCTCATGATGCTCACATGGGCCATGCCCACTGTGGTGATGCCCATAGCCACAATGGAAAACCTCGGAAACCCGCATTGACGACCTCCCCTTCATCTTGACCTTACAACCGCTGAGTTGATCAGACAGCTGCGGCGACGGAAGCCTCCGCGTTCTGAACGACTCACCGGCGCCCCGGCAACGCTGCCTGAGAAAAAGCTCTCAGGATCGGCCCGTCACCCGCCGACTGAGCTGGCCTTGCCTCCGAGGGCACGACTGGGGTCGATGATCGGTTTCACAGAAGGCAGGTGGGCGTTGGGGGACGCGTAACGGCCAGGACAGTCCTTCTTCAGGAAACCTTCACCTGTTGACCAAGACTCCACACAGGTCCGCTTGATATTCTTATCATTGCCGCTCAATTTATTGATCACATCCTGAGGACCGCAGAGATGACGATGACTAGCCCCCAGCAGACCATGACCGACGCCGCCCGCCGAAGCCAGGAAGCTTTCACCCGTGCCGTGCGGATTTGGGTAGACAGCCTGGACAAGTTCACGCCGACCTCCCACGTCAGGTGGCACAGTGCCGCGGAGGTCGTCGACGCCATGTTCGATTTCGCGGATCACATGCTGGCGAGTCAGCGAGAGTTCACCAAGGTGTTGGTGGCCGCGACCACCTCGGTAGCTACCAAAGCTGCTTCCGCGACCCAACATGTGGCCAAGGACATGCAGGATGTCGCCAAGGAGGCGGCCCCGACGAGGGACGGCGCGACGGCTTCGAGTCCGAATAACAGCGAATAACGCCGAACGAAACCAAAGCAGCTACGGGACGATCAGTCTGGCCGTAGCCAGGCTGTTGCGGTCGACCGGCGCGGGTCCGCCCCAGCTTCCGTGTCCATTGGTCAGGGAAAAGCTGGGGCCACTGGCCTTGTTGATGCACATGGTCATGGTTGGTGTGTATGCCGGGTCGGCGGCGCGCCGGTCACCGCTGCCCTGTTCTGCAGAATTGGCGACTTTCCTGTGATCGGCCCTGGAACCGGGCTGGGGGAAACCTGCTCCGACGATGGGCATGTCACCGTCGTACCCGCTGCGCGAGGAACGCACGCAGTGGTGCTGAAGCTGGTAGCCGAACTGGAAGGGCTGCTGACGTGCGGAATGGCAGGTACTGGGAGCGGGCTGGGTGTCGGCACGGTAGGCGTTGGCGTTGGCCGTGTGGTTACAGGCGTTGGCGAGGGTGACGGACTCGCGGTTGGCGAAGGCGCCGCCGGCACTGGAGTGGGGCGTGGGGTGGGCGTTGGTGTGGCGGCTGCCGCAGCCACAGGATCAATGACGATCGGGCGACCACCATTGCCGTTGACACCGGGCGGCACTGGTCCGGGAGCTGAGGGTTGGGGAACGACACCGCTCAGGTAGCCATTTGCCCACTGCAGCACGACGCTGACATAAGTCGCCGAGTGGTTGTACCGGTAGATGGCGGCTTGCAATTGGGTTGGGTCGGACAGGTTGGTGCCCCCGGCGCACAGGTAGCGCCCCGCAGCCAGTGTGGAGTCGTAGATGTTGTTCGGATTGCCGACGCCCCACTGGCGCCAGCTGGAGGGAATGAACTGCATAGGTCCCACCGCGCGATCCCACACGGTATCCCCGTCGAGCGCGCCGTGGTCGGTGTCCGGGATGGCGGCTACGCCTGGTGAGCCATCCAGCCGAGGACCCAGGATCGGTCCGAGAGTGTTGCCGGTGGCATCAACGCGCCCAGCGCTGGCGTGACCTGATTCGATACGCCCTATGCCAGCCAGCACCGACCAGGATAGGTGGCAGCCCGGTTGCGAACTCGCCAACAGGCGGCCGGCTCGTTGGTAGGCACCGAGCATGATCCCCGGGATCCCCAGCGGCCCATCGGGCAGGTGTGCCGCCACGAGGATCCCGGTCTGCCTGGCCGCGGCGGCGTGGGAATCCTCGTCTGGCATTGCCTGCGAAGCGATCGGTACCGGCGGCGGCGCAGCGGCGAGTTGCGGCACCTGGGTGGGCGCCGGTTGTCCAGCCGGGATCGTGGCCGGCACGATGCCAGCGGAGTGGGGTGGCGGGGTGGGAGTCGGTGGCACAGCCACAATTCCCCACGGCGCAGCACCGATGGCGTCGGCCACCGCACCGATGGCTTCCCGTAGCGGGTCACCAGGCAGCGCCCCGGTGACCCCCAGTCTGGCCGGATTGTCGGGGGCGGGAGGCATCAGCTGTTGCTCCTCGGTAGATCCCGGAATGCGCAGGATCGCCACCACCGCTCCCACGCTGAGCAGCAAGCCGGCCGTGATCACAACGATGCGTCTATGCCGGCCCTGCGCCAGCGATGAAAATCCACGCCCACGCTCACGCCCGTCCCGATGGGCCATCCCGCGTCCTCCCGATCCTGCCCGGCGCGGTTGCCCCGGGGCCGGCGCAAGGAGCGCGGGTGGGTATGCCTCATTCCGCGGGCCCTGACCGGAGTCGAGTAGCAGTCGCGTAGTCCAGCGACCACTGATGCGGAAGGCACGCTGTATCGCGAAAGTGAACGGGTGGGGTCCAGCGATCGACGAAGAAACCGAGAAAAGACTCACAAGGGACAGCCACCTGCGACGGTGCGCAAGAATGGTGCCGTGATCGCTGTGACACGCTGGCCAACCCGGTCGCGTCGATGTCTGGCTATAGTTTCCCGTCGGGACATGCGGGGGCTCGGCTGCGGTGTACGAGGCGCTGGCGATGCCGGGGGGTTGCTCGGGCCTCATGCCCCCGTCCTCGGTCTCAAGTTGATCTATCCCTGAAAGGATTGAGGCAACGAATGACCACCTCTCGTGACGAGGAAAAGCTGCGCGAAGTCGCTGACCACCATTCTGCAGATAATCCGGCTGCCGCCGCCCAGCTATATGCAGACGCTGACTACCTCGCACAGCTTCGAAAGGCACCGGGACACGTCAACAGCGACGAGGTGGTTGATGACACCCAATCTGGGTAGTACGCCATGCCGGCAGGTTCGCTATTTCTCGACTGAAACTCTGGGAGCTGACTGATAGGGGGTTCGCCGCAGGGAGGGCAACGGTAGTCGTATGGATAGTTGGTTTACTAATTCTTTCATAATGCTGCTTTTCATCCTGGTCGGCGGTTACTTCGCGGCATCGGAGATCGCTTTGGTCTCGCTGCGAGAGGGGCAGGTCCGCCGGCTGGCCGAGGAAGGTAAGCGGGGACGCGTGGTGGCCCGTCTCCGGGAGGACCCGAGCCGATTTTTGTCCTCGGTGCAGGTCGGCGTGACCGTCGCAGGCTTCTTCGCGGCCAGCTACGGCGGTGCGACCCTGGCAGTGAAGTTTCATTGGGTTCTCATCAGGTGGGGATTATCAGCTGGCCTCGCCGAGACCGTTGCGCTCATCGTCGTCACGCTGCTGGTGTCGTATGTCTCGCTGGTACTGGGTGAGCTCGTGCCGAAACGCTTGGCGCTCCAACAACCTGAGAAGGTCGCGCTCTTCGTGGCCCCGGTACTGAATGGGGTCGCGAAGTTTCTTCGTCCGATGATCTGGTTTTTGTCGACGTCCACCAACGCTGTGGTCCGTGTGCTGGGTATCGACCCCCACGTCAAGGCCGATGAGGTCAGCGAGGAGGAACTGCGGGACTTGGTCAGCAGCCATGAGGAGTTGACACCTGAAGAACGACGGGTTCTGACAGATGTGTTCACGGCAACCGATCGGGTGCTCCGCGAGGTGATGATCCCCAGGACAGAGGTCGATTTCCTCTCTGAATCGAGCGGGGTCGAGGAAGCAGCTGCGTATGTCGAGAACCGGCCGCACTCCCGCTACCCGGTCATCGGTGATTCACTCGACGACGTCCGGGGCATCGTCCACGTTCGGGACTTGCTGACTGCCGCCCATCGTCGCGATCACGGCAAGGAGGGGCCGGCTACCGTCGGCCAGCTCACCCGGCCGGCGCTCACGCTGCCGGGCAGCCTTGCGCTGGTACCGGCGCTCTCGCAGATGCGCCAGCACGGTCATATGGCGATCATCATCGATGAGTACGGGGGCACTGACGGGATGGTGACCCTGGAGGATCTCATCGAGGAACTGGTGGGAGACATCGAGGACGAGTACGACCCCCACGGTCCCACCAGCGGCCGGCGGCCCGACGGCAGCATGGAGCTCGACGGGCTGCTACACCGCGACGACATCAAGGGACTCACCGGCATCGAGCTACCCGAAGACCACTTCACCACCCTTGCCGGTTTCATTATGAGCCAACTCGGCCGGATTCCGACCGAAGGGGACAGCGTGGAGGCGCTGGGCCATCGCTTCACCGTGACCGAGATGGACGGGCGTCGGGTAGCCCGCGTCCGGATCACACCGCTCGACAGTCACGTCACCGCGGGTACCGACCGCCTCTGAGATCCCTGCCAGGGCGGGAATCACCGTGTCTCACAGCCGGTGACGAAGGATGCACAGGCTGGAACAGAACGCGGGAACTCAGCGTCCGCGGCACCCGTTGGTCGATCGTCAGCCTGTACCCGGTTCGGGATCAGCTCGTGATGTTGACACGATCAGCAGGAGGTCAACGCCTGATGGGTTTATTCGACAAGTTGAAGGAGCACTTGGCTCCGACTCCGGTGACCGCGCCGTCCGCTCCGCGGCGACCGGCTGGTAGTGCCCACAGTGGCCGCAACCCCGATGAGGTCGCCATCGAGCGGTACAAGTACATGCTCAGCACCGCGCCCCCGGAGACCATCGAACAGGCGCACGCCGAGGCCTTCGCCAAGCTCACCCCCGAGCAGCGCCAGCAGGTACTCGCCGAGATGAGCACAGCGGTGCCCGAAGCCGAGCGTGCACGCTCGGCTGAGCCGCAGGATCTTGCTCGGATGGCCACGCGAGCCGAGATGCGCCAACCCGGGATAATGGAACGCACCTTGGGTGGTGGTCGCGGACTAGGCATGGGCGGCATGATTGCCGGCAGCTTGCTGGGCAGTGTCGCGGGCGCGTTCATCGGCACCGCCATCGCCGACGCTTTTCTTGCCGATGACTTCGGTGGAGGAGAGGAACTCGCCGGCGGGGAGGAGTTCGCCGGTCCGGATCCAGGTGCTGAAGATTTCGGTGGCGACTTCGGCGGGGACATGGAGTTCTGATAGCCCCGTCCGACGATCCTGCGCTGGAGTCGTCTGCTGGTTGCCACGGGCGTGCACCGGCTACCATTTTTGGTGCGGCGGCGACCACGTCGCTGGCGACGTGTACTTCCAGGGTTCGGCTCGGGACGCCCAGACGATGAGTCATCGGTCATCCCGGTGGGCACCACGGCGACCACGCTTCGGCCGCGCAACGGCCATGGAGTGACGCGGGAATGCAGACTCGAAAAATGAAGCCACCCGCGCCAATATGGGCGTCCAATACGAGATCTTTCAGATGATGATGCCGCCCAACACCAAGCGAAGTGCCGCAAGAACGCACGCCAGGATCGCGATGTTACGACCCTTCGTATGGTTGCTGAGCAGACCGAAGACGAGACCAATGACGCCGATGATGAGTGCGATCCAGGCAAAGATCGCGCCGATGACGGGCAGAATGGCCGTCAGCACAACGATGAGTATGGCGAAGATGCCAAGGACGATCGCAATCAGGTTCATAACCCCATTATGCGCCCGTTTTGGCAGGCTTCGCCGCCTCAGGGACGGCGATAGATTCGCTTGGCGCCGCCTCTGGTCGCAGAAGACGTCGAAGATCGCTTACTTGGACCGTTCGAATCCGATAGCGCGTCCTTCTTGGTCACCGCCGATAGACGGGCTACCCGACCGGACGCCTCGGCGCGGCGGGTGAGCAGCAGCGACACTCGGTGTGCCGCGTAGAAACTGGTTGCCACACTCGCAACAAGAACCAATCCCAGTGCGAGGATGGCGCCATCGACGGTGGGAGCTGGGACGTCACCCGCTTGGGCACGAGCCGAGCCGGCGAGCAACGGCACGATCAGCAGAACTCCGACCCCGAGCGCAGCCTCGACGGCGACCACCGCT
>JAJPIR010000278.1 GCA_021324675.1 Actinomycetota bacterium | reverse complement strand
GTCGATTACGCCGACGCCTAGGAGGGAGCGCGATGGACAACGCGGTGGGACCCATCCTGCGGTCAAGCGATGAGGTCGATCAGGTCGTCGCCGCCATCTACGACGACAACCCAGGCACCGAGATTGAAGTAACGGACCGTGGTGCCTACGTGCGGATTCACGCGTCCGGCCACCTGCGGGTGACCGCGGAATCGCTCAAACGCCACCTGGGGCCGGACTTCGAGATCCGCTCGCTGGAGGCGATGATGTCCGCCTTCGCGGGGCGGATCAACACGACATCGGACGCCGTCGAGTGGTCACTCGGCCCGGCCAAGGCACCGGTTGGTTGAGGGAGAACGACATGTCAGCGACAACCGATCAGCCAGCCAAGCGCCGCTTGCGCACGTGGAGTGCCTTCGGCGACATCAAGCGCCGCCCGTCCGATTACGAGATCGGCACGCAGGGCATGAACTACACCCTGCGCGAGGGCCGGAAAGCCCCGTTCGAGCAGAACCCGTCGTCGCCGGCCAACCTGTGGATGCGGACCTACCGGGATGACTCCCCGCTGCAGGTCGACGACTGGGAAAGCTTCCGTGACCCGGACATGCTCAGCTACCGGGCCTACGTGACCCAGCAGCACGAGCAGGAGACGCAGGTCGGCGGGGTACTCGAGCAGTACGCCGCCGCGAACGCCGACGCCCAGCTGGCGCCCGAGTGGCGGGCGACGTTGGCCCGGCTGTTCACCACGACGCGGTACCCACTGCACGGTGCCCAGCAGGTGCAGGCCTACATCGGCTTGATGGCACCGTCGCCCTACATCACCAACCCCGCAGCGTTGTCCGCCGCCGACATGCTGCGCCGGGTGACGCTGGTGTCCTACCGCACCCGGGAACTGCAGCTGGCCTGGCCGGACGACGGCTTCGCCGCCGGCGAGCGAGCCATCTGGGAGTTGGACGAGGCCTGGCAACCGACCAGGCGTGCCATCGAGCTGGCACTGACCGCTTACGACTGGGGCGAAGCGTTCACCGCGATGAACCTCGTGCTGCTGCCGTCGCTGGACGACGTGCTGCTCCGCCAGCTCGGGGAGGTCGCCAGGGACAGTGGCGATGACCTCACCTGGCTGCTGACCTCGTTCCTGCGACGCGACGCGCAACGGCGGGAGAGGTGGAGCGGGGAACTCGCGCGCTTCGTGGTCGCGCAACGACCGGGAAACGCCGGCGTGCTGCGGAAGTGGATCGACAAGTGGTCGCCGCTGGCCGACGAGTCGGCTGCGGGGCTGGGCTCGGTGCTGGAGAACTATTCCCTGCGGGACCTGGCGGCCTCGGAGGTAGCCGCAGCGGCTGCGGCCGCCCGCGAACGGTTGCTCGCCGAAGCCTCACCCGGCCTCGCCTCGGCCGATGCCGCCGCAGCGAGCTGATCATGGCCGAAGCCCGGCAATGGGTGTGGACCCCGGTCATGGAGCTCGACGAGCTGTGGGAGGGCGACTTGACCGGGGTGCAGGTCGGTACGGCGAAGATCTTGCTGGTCAACGTCGACGGCCAGATCCGCGCCTACGAGAATCGCTGCCCACACCAGGCATGGCCGCTGGATCAAGGTGATCTCGACGGCCGGGAACTGACCTGCGCGAACCATCACTGGGTGTTCGATGCCCTCACTGGCAAGGGCGTCAACCCGGACGATTGCGCGTTGCGTTCCTTCCCCGTGAAGGTGGACGAGGACGGGATGATCTGCGTGGCGGTGCCGTGACCCCACCGGTGTTCGTCATCGTCGGTGGAGGTCCGTGCGCCGCCTCCGCCGCGGCGACCCTGCGATCAGCCGGCTTCGACGGCCGGCTGGTCGTCGTCGCGAGCGAGCCTGCGGTGCCGTATGAGCGGCCACCACTGTCCAAGGAGTACCTGACCGGCCACCTCGACGGCGCTCAGCTACCGGTGCGGCCCGCGAGCTGGTACGCCGAGCAGGAGGTCGAGCTGCGGCTCGGTGAGCGCGCTGAGGGGATCGACGACCGCGAGCGGGTGGTCCAGCTGGCGGGAGGCGAGCGGCTGGGTTACGACGCGCTGCTGCTGGCCACCGGGGGACGGCCGCGACCGTTCGAGAGCCTCCAGGGATCGGTAGGTGGCGAGCGGGTGGCCTACCTGCGCACCCGGGCTGACGCCGACTGGCTGGCCGAACGCTTGCGGCAGGGCGAGCCGCTGGTGGTGCTCGGCGGCGGGTTCATCGGGTGCGAGGTCGCTGCCTCGGCGCGCCGGCTCGGTGCCGAGGTGACCGTGCTCGAGATGGCACAGGTCCCGCTCGAGCGGGCACTGGGTGCGCAGGTCGGCAGCCAGCTGGCCGAGATCCACCGGGATGCCGGCGTCGACTTCCGTACCGGAGAGCAGGTGCAATCGGTGTCCGAGACGGCGGACGGGCTGGTGGTGACCACCGGTCGCAGCCGGCTGGAGTGCGGGTTGCTCCTGGTTGCGGTCGGGATGCTGCCGAACACCGAAATCGTCGCCGGTACCTCGGTGAAGTGCCACAACGGCATCGTCGTCGATGAGCATTGCCGCACAGCCGTTGCCGGCATCTACGCCGCAGGCGATGTCGCGGCGCACTTTCACCCGCTGTACAGGCGTCACCTGCGCGTCGAGCACCACGACAACGCGATCAAGCATGGCGCGGTGGCGGCCAGGAACATGCTCGGCGAGGACGTCGCCTACGACGATCCGCACTGGTTCTGGTCCGATCAGTACGAGCACAGCCTGCAGTCGATGGGATTCGGCGAGGGGTGCGACGAGGTGGTGGTGCGCGGATCGATCGCCGAGCGATCGTTCGCCCGGTTCCTCCTCGCCGACGGCCGCGTCCGTGCCGTGGTCGCGCTCAACCGCGGCCGCGACATCATCGCGGCTCGCAAGCTGATCGCATCCGGGGTGCGGGTCAGCGCCGCGACCCTGCGCGACGAGTCCGTCGACCTGCGACGCCTGGCCCGAGCGGTCATGAGGTGAGGACACTGCGCACCGACGGTGATGTGCCCGATGAGGCCACCAGGTCGCCCGAGACGACGGTGATCGGGCACAACAGCCAAGCCCGGCTCAGCAAGGCCGAGGCCCGCCGCGTCCTGGCCCGCGTGCAGGGTATGACCGCCACCCAGGCGCTGTGGGCGTTGCGGTTCGCCCCCGGGACCGTCTGCGCCCCGGTGGCCCGGATTGTTGCGCAGGCCGTCGTGCAGGCTGAGCATGCCTTCGGCGTCGGCCCAGACGCGCTGGTGATCGCTACCGGCGAAGTCGGCGACGGCGAGACCATCGTCCGGGTACGCCGGCAGGCGCACGGAACAGCCGGCTGGATCACGACCGAAACTACCGACATCAGGATCAAGCTGCGCGTGGTGCGGGGCCACCAGGCGCACGCGCGATGAGGAGGAGCCCGGTACTCCTGCCGACGTCCGGATTCTCTCGATCGGGCAGTACACCGCGGGCGCTTGCCGCGTCCAGCCGGCAACCATTGTTCCGGCAACCATTGTTGAGGTGTTCGGGAGGGCCGTGTGACAAATGACCATGAAGTTGTCGATCAGGCCGTTGTTGTGGTAGCGCACTACCGTGCGCAGGAAGGCGCCGAAGAGACCGTCGCTGCGCTTCTCGCCGAGTACAGCGGGTTGGTCCGCGAGGAACCGGGCTGTGCTGCCTTCTCCGCGCACCAAGCCTACGAGGACCCGCGCGAGTTCGTCTTGTGCGAACGGTACCGCGACCGGACCGCGTTCGATCAGCACTGCGCGTCGCCGCACTATCTGTCGATCGCACGAGACCGCATCCGTCCGCTGCTCGATCGCCGGGATGTCACGCTCTACAAAGGCGCTCTGGGGCCGTGAATTGCTCCGCGTCTTAGCGCATCCCGGGCTGGTGTCCTGGTACGGAGGCTGTGGCGCCGTTGGCATGATGTCGGACTTTTCCTGGCTGACCGGCCCGAGACCAGGGAACTGAGCACCGCCGCGCACGCCGAAGCCAAGCAGTCAGGGCCGGTGTGCCAGCGAGAATACGTGCCGGGCGCCTGGGTTCAGCTCGACGGTCTGGTCGCGGACCAAAATGGTGATGGGTGCTGCCGGGCCGGGGCGCGAGCTGACCTCCAGGCGGTCCTCGGCGAACGCTGCCTCCACGCGGTGGCCCCGGTAATGGACGCTGAAGCGCAGTTGCTTGACCTGCGCCGGCAGGGCCGGGTCGAACCGCAGCACCTGCCCGCGGGCTCGCAGCCCGGTCAGGCAGCGGAGCACAAGATCGACCGTACCGGCCATCGCCCCCAGGTGAATGCCCTCGGCAGTGGTTCCGCCCTGAACGTCGGCGACGTCGCTGTCCAATGCCTGCAGCAGGAATCGCCACGCCTCGTTCGGGTGGTACCGCGCCAGTACCCACGCGCTGACCACCGCACTGAGGGTCGAGCCGTGCGAGGTCCGCTCCAGGTAGTAGTCGACGGTCCGGGCCAGCTGCTTGTCAGTTACCTCGTAGCCGAGGTCGGCCAGCAACTGGCGTAGTTCGTGCCGCGACAGCAGGAACAGCAACATCAGCACGTCGGCCTGCTTGGACACCTTGTAGCGATCGGTGCTGTCGCCTTCGGCCTCGAGCACGCGATCCAGCCGCTGGATGTTGCCGTACTTCGCCCGGTAGCCCTCCCAGTCGAACTCGGGCAGCTGCTCGTAGCCCTCGAACTGGGTCAGCAGACCGTCGGCGTGGAAGACGACTTTCATCTTGCGGGTGATGTCGCGCCACCGGGTCAGCTCCTCATCGCGGATCGTCAGCTCCTCGACCAGCTCCTGGCGGTAGTGCGGCGGCAGCTCGTCCAGAGCCTGCAACGCCCGCTGCAGCACCCAGACCACCATCACGTTGGTGTAGGTGTTGTTGCGCAGACCCTCCTCATCGGAGTCGGGGTAGCCCTCGTGGTACTCGTCGGGACCCATCACACCGTGGATCTCGTATCGGTCCTGGTCGGGGCTGTATGTGGTGATGCTGGACCAGAACCGGGCGATCTCGATCAGCAGCTCGGCGCCGGAAAAACGCAGGAACCCGATACTCCCGGTGACCAGATAGTGCTGCCAGACGTTGTACGCGATCGCGATGTTGACGTGGCGTTGCAGGTGCGAGCGGTCGGGCAGCCAGCGCCCGGACTTCGGGTTGAGGTGTAGCTGCTGAGTCTCCTCCCGCCCGTTGGAGCCGCTCTGCCAGGGGAACATCGCACCCGCGAACCCCGCCGCCCGCGCCGCCGCTCGCGCCATCCCGATCCGAGCGTGCCGGTACTCGAGCAACGTGGCGGCCAGTGTTGGCCGCTGGAAGTTGAAAAACGGGAAGATGAACAGCTCGTCCCAGAAGACATGCCCCCGGTATGCCTCCCCGTGCCAACCCCGGGCCGGCACCCCGACATCCAAGTGAGCCGTGTGCAGCGAGACGGTCTGCATTAGATGGAATATGTGCAGGTGCAGGACCGTCTCGGTCCACTCGTTGGCGCTGTCCATCTCGATGTCGAACCGGTTCCAGGCGGTGCGCCAGGCGCTCTCATGGCGGGCCAGCAGCCCGGCGAAGTCGTCGGCACGCGCGATCGCCAGGCGTGCGTCCTGCCGGCTTTCCGCGATCGCGCGGTCGCGGGAGGTGTAGAGGGCAACGACCTTCTCGACGGTCGCCGGCTGCCCTTGCTCCAGCGGGAAGGTGAGCTGGTGGGCTACGAAGCCGGGCTCGTCAACCAGCCTGCGATCGACCTCGGCCACCTCGCCGTCGCGCAGCAACCTGGTACGGGCCGCAAGAGCGATACGCACGTGTGACTGAGTCGTCTCGACCTGCAGGTCGACCGTTTCGTTGTCGACCTCGGCCTGGCCCAACGTCACCAGGTGGTGGCCGTTGAGGTCGCGGTACCGCTTGACGCCCGCGTTGATCACCCTGCCGTCCAGGCCCGAGCGGACCTCAACGGTGCCCGACCAGTTTTCGGCGGTGAACTCCGTGGCCAGGCCGGCCAGGTGTTCATCCTTGCGGCTGACGAACCGGCGCTGGACGAGGCTGGTCCGCCGACCCCCGGCGTCTGTCCAGGTCAACTGCCGGGTGAGCGTTCCGTGCCGCATGTCCAGCTCGAAGCGGTGCTCCTCGACGTCGGCCTGCCCGACGTCGAACCAGGGCCCACCGGTAATGCGGAACCGCAGCGGGAGCCAGTTGGGCACGTTGACCAGATCCTCGTTTTCAACCTGCCGCCCGGCGATGTCGCTGACCAGCCGGTTGTAGAGGCCGGCGACGTAGGTGCCCGGGTAGTGGATCCGGTCAGCGTCGACCTCGGGCAGGGCACCACGAGTGACGAAATACCCGTTGCCCAGCGCGCACAGCGCCTCGCGCAGTCCCTGGCGCGCAGGGTCGAAACTGTCGTAGACCAGCGTCCAGACGCTCGGTGGTCGTTCCGCATGCCGGCGCCGGATCTCCCCGGCGGCCCGCCGTTCCTGCAACCGGCCCTCGGCGAGCGCTGGCACGCAGACGTCGTCGAGGGTGGTCACCACCAGGTCGGCGCCGGCTCGGGCCAGCAGCTCCTGGTCGCTTAGGCGCGCCACCCCGATCGCGGTCATGCCCCCGGCTCTGGCGGCCTGGATCCCGCTCGTGGCGTCCTCTACCACGAAGCAATCGCCTGGTGACAGGCCGAGTTCCTCGGCAGCGGTCAGGAAGATCGCCGGGTCGGGTTTGCCGCGCGGGAAGTCACGGCCGGAGATGTCGGCGTCGAACAACTCCTCCAGGGTCATCCCCTCATGGACGAAGTCGTAGTTCAGGCGCTGCCCGGCGGCGAAGGTGTCGAGCCGGATCCGCTCCAGGAACAGTTTGGCGTTCTTCGATGACGACGCCGCCGCGACCCGGATGCCGCTATCCTTGACCGCCAGGATGAAGCGCAGCGCGTCGGGAAAGGCCATGAACCGGCCCTGCTCGATGAGCTCGACGATGTGCTGCTGCTTGGTTGCTGCGTACTGCTCGGCCCGGCGGTCCACATCGGGCACCCCGAAGTACTCCAGCGCGGCCCGGGCGCCGGCCATGCGCGGCTTTCCCGCCATCACCTGCTGGTACACCGCCGGGGTGAAGCGCTCGGCGGTCCAGCTGGTCTGCTTTCGGATGGCGCGCCAGTCACCCTCCATCAGATCCTTCAGGGCCTCGCGCCAGGCAAGCTCGTGCGGCGAGTCCACCAGCACTCCGTCTACGTCGAAGATCGCACCTAGGTATGCCATGAGCCTCACCGATCCTTCGATTCCCCGATTACCGCGCCAGCTGAAGCCGGAAACCGCAACTCCCGAACCCGGTGCGAGATCGGTGTTGTCGCAGGGAGATATCCCACCGATGCTTCACGTTGCACCATGCCGCCTCTGATATAACTCGGCACTTCCTGTGGGGTGTGTGTTTGCTCCTCCGACTCGGCGAGATCGGCGTCATCGGCCACTGAGCCGAGGGGCAGTGCATGCAGCGTCGTCGGCGCCGTCGCGCGTCACCCGATTAGGGTGTCCCATCGGGTGTGCTGCTGGCCGGATTAAAGCCGGTGAGTAGCGGGAATTAGACGTTTGGCGTTCGACCCACCCGGTAGGTGAGCACGTGTCGAGCGCCCTAACCGTCTGGAGGTCGAGCCGAGGTCGACATGACTACTGACCTGGACCCAGCTCACCAGGCCGTCCTGGTGGTCTCGGATGTTGCGGATCTTGTCGATGGTGAGGTCGAGAAACTCAGTATCGAGGCCGGCAGGCTAGATGCTGCTGATGTTCCCGGCGCGCAGGATGTTATCAGGGGTCCAGAAAACTCGCCGGCCTCGCGCCAAGCCCGCCAGGGTCCCGAACTGAGCTCCTCGGCTGACTCGGTCCGGGTATACCTCCAGCAGATTGGCAAGATCGCCCTGCTCAGCGCCGAGGAGGAGGTGGAACTGGCCCAACGGATCGAGGCGGGGCTGTATGCCGCCGAGCGGCTGCACCGGGCGGAGCGCACCACCGAGGACCTGCCCCCGCAGCTGCGCCGGGATCTGCGATGGATCCTCCGGGATGGCCAGCGCGCCAAGACCCACCTGCTGGAGGCCAACCTGCGCCTGGTGGTATCGATCGCCAAGCGTTATACCGGCCTCGGCATGGCTTTGCTAGACGTCATCCAGGAAGGCAACCTCGGCCTGATTCGTGCGGTGGAAAAGTTCGATTACACCAAGGGCTACAAATTTTCCACCTATGCCACCTGGTGGATCCGCCAAGCCATTACCCGGGCGATCGCCGATCAGGTCCGCACCATCCGGATCCCGATCCACATTGTCGAGGTGATCAACAAGCTCGGTCGGATCCGGCGGGAGCTGCTCCAGGGCCTGGGCCGCGAGCCCACCTGTGAGGAAATCGCCAAGGAGATGGAAATCACCCCGGACAAAGTGCGAGAACTCCAGCACTACGCCCGCGAGCCCATCTCGCTGGACCAGACCGTCGGTGACCAGGACGACCTACCACTCGGCGACCTGATCGAAGACGACCAGGCCGTGGTTGCCGTCGATGCCGTCTCGTCCGCCCTGCTGCAAGACGAGCTGCGGTCGGTGCTGGCCACGCTGCCCGAGCGCGAAGCCAGCATCGTCCGGCTGCGCTTCGGGCTCGCCGACGGCCAACCACGCACCCTGGATGAGATCAGCCAGATTCACCGCGTCACCCGGGAGCGCATCCGGCAACTCGAAATCAGGACGATGGCCAAGCTACGCCGCCACTGCCAATCCGAGGCCCTTCGTAGCTACCTCGACTGACGGTCGCTCTGGTCCCCCAGCACGCGCAAGCGCGGCGGGCGCCCGGTGGGTCGGCGAGCGCCCGCCGCTGGAGGTGGGTCGGCCGTGGATGACTGGCCACGCCGACAGCAACACTGGAACACCTGCGGTGGAAGGACCCGCGCACACGAGGCGCCGGTCCTTCACCGCGAACGCGGACTATATCTGGGTCAAACCTCCGCAGAAACCGAGCCCATCGTGTTCCCGGCCAGCAGGTCGCCACGCCCGCTGTTGCGCACCGGCGACGCCGCGCTGCGGGGCGCGACGCTGACAACCCGATTACCCGAAACACTGCCCGCAAGCCGGTAGACGTGATATGCACCGCAAATCTGTGACCTGATCCACATGGCGGGTAACCCCAGCGACAGCCACACTGGCTGGCACTATGCCAGTGACAGGCAACCCGGACGGCACCTTGCGTCCCGAGTCCTTACCTCAAGCTGCCGCCGAGGCAGCGTCGAAACAGCTGCGTCCACTGATGCGGTTGCAGCTGCCGGCCGACCCGGTGGCGCCCTCGATGGCCCGGACTCAGGTGCGCCGCTGGCTGACCGCCCTGGCCTGGCCAACGGGTCAGCTCGATGTCATCCTGCTGGCCGTCACCGAAGCGGTCAGCAATGCCGCGGAACACGCCTACCATGACCGCGCCCCCGGGATGATCGAGATTTCCGGGCGGGTCGAGATCACACCAGGTGGGCAACGCGGGGTCGCGCTGACCGTGCGCGATCACGGACACTGGCGCCCGCCACGTCGTGACGACGACGGCCAGCGGCGCGGGATCCCGCTCATGCGGGCCTGCATGGACACCGTCACCATCGGACCAGCTACCGATGATCGAGCGGGCACCCAGGTGGTGCTGCGCAGCCGGACCGTTCCCGCGGCGAGCGGATGACGGTTGGGGGAGGCGGCGCGAGCTGACCCGGCCACCGGCCAACCTGCCTGCATTATCACGGCATGTGAGGTGTAGCGGCTCTGTCTCCGGGTAGCTATTTATTGACGTCATTCACCGACGGTTCTTCGAGCTGACGGAGAGTCTCACGGCGATGGTTGCGGTCGAGGATGCCCGCTGGCTTGCGGAACACCTGCGCAAGATGGTGTCAAGGCGTCCCGCTAATTGGGCGGACAGCGAGCTCACCTTGGCACAGTTGCTGGCACTACATTTCATCAGCGCCAAGGCTCCGATGACCCTGATGGCCTTGTCACACGCTTTGGGTCTGCGACCGCCCGCGACGTCCGCAATGGTTGATCGGCTGGCTCGCGCTGGGCTGGTCTGCCGCAGGCCAGATCCCGCTGACCGACGACGGATCATGCTCACCGTGACGGCCAGCGCGGTCACCATGTTGGGCAAGATTGACCTGCAGACTGCTCGTCGGCTGCACGTGGTGGTCACGGACATGAGTGCAGCGGCCCAGCGTTGCCTGATCGAGGTGATCAGGGACACGGCACGTCGCTTGGCCAGCTGTTAACAGATCTGCCGGGTCCATGAGCGACCAGCCAGTGGCGTAGCTCGCCTGCTCAACGATGGATGAACGATGCCTGGATACCTTTCTCCAGGTTGAGGAGTAACCCCATTGTGGACGGTTCAGCGGTGTTCGGGATTGGCGAAATCGAAGCGGCAGCCGGCGTCCCATTCTGAACGCTGGTTGCCGTGCGGGGGGATTCCTCCTGCGTCGCGCAGCATCCGGGCCAGATGCATCAGGTTCCAGGTCATGAACGTGGTGTTGCGATTGGTGAAGTCATTCTCCGGGCCCCCGGAACCAGGATCCAGGTAGGACGGGCCGGGGCCGGCTTCGCCGATCCAGCCTGCGTCGGCTTGCGGCGGGATGGTGTAGCCCAGGTGTTGCAAGCTGTACAGCACGTTCATCGCGCAGTGCTTCACGCCGTCCTCGTTGCCGGTGATCAGGCAGCCCCCTACCCGCCCGTAGTAGGCGTACTGGCCGGCTTCGTTGAGCAGGTGCGAGCAGCCGTAGAGCCGCTCGATCACCCGCTTGGTGACCGAGCTGTTGTCGCCCAGCCAGATGGGGCCGGCGATGACCAGGATGTCGCTGCCCAGCACTCGCGGGTACAGCGCTGGCCACTCGTCGCTGGCCCACCCGTGTCGGGTCATATCCGGCCACACGCCGGTGGCGATGTCGTGATCAACCGCACGGATCACGTCCACCTGCACGCCGTTCTTCTCCATGATGGTGCGGCTGAGGTCGATCAGGCCCTGGGTGTTGCTGATTTCGGGGGAGCGTTTGAGGGTGCAGTTGATGAACATGGCGCGCAGGTCGTCATAGCGTTTTTCCATGCTGGACATGCGGATTCTCCTTCGGGGCTGGATCCGTTCACGGTGCCTGGTGACCTAGAGCAGCGCGACGTCCTGCTCGACGCACAGCAGGACCGGTCCGTCTGCGGCGAAAAGCGCGCTCATCGCGTCGTCGAGCTGGTCGCTGGCGTCGACTCGGATCCCGGTCGCGCCGCACAGCTCGGCGTAGCGGGCCCAGTCGGGATTGCGCAAGTCGGTCTGCCAGACGGGGTACTCCTCGGCCAGCTGTTCCTTGCTGATCTTGCCCAGCGCGTTGTTGTTGAGCAGCACGTGCTTGATGCCCATGCGGTACTTCACTGCCGTGGTCAGCTCCATGGCGTACTGCCCGAAACCGCCGTCCCCGGTCACCGCGACGATCGGCCGGCCCGGTGCGGCCGCCCAGGCGCCGAGAGCGGCGGGATACCCGAAACCGATCGAGCCCAGATACCCCGACATCAGTACCGGCTGGCCTTGCGACTCCAGGTAACGGCCCAGGGAGTAGGCGTGGTTGCCGACGTCCACCGTCAGCACCGCATCTGTCGGTAGGTGCCGTGACAGCGCATCGAACACCGCCGCCGCACCGACGCCGTGGCCCCGGTCGTCGCGTACCCGGCGGGCCTTTTCCGCGCGCCAGATCCTCCAGCGGGTCGCGACGTCGGGTCGCTGGTCCTCGGCCTTGACCTCGCCCAGCATCTCAGCCAGTGCGGATACGGTCAGGCGGGCGTCACCGAGCAGGGCCAGGGTCACCGGGTCGAAGCGGCCGACTGCGGAGACATCGTCGTCGATCTGCAGGATTGGTTTGTACGGCGCGATCCCGGTGTGGTTGGCGAACGACGCGCCGACCACGATCAGAAGGTCGGATTCGTTCATCAGCCAGCTGGCTACCGGGGTGCCGCTGCGGCCGAGCACGCCGGCCCCCAGGGGGTGGGTGTCGGGGATGAGTCCTTTGGCTTTGAAGGTGGTCAGTACCGGGGCGTTGAGCCGCTCGGCGAGCTTCCGCACGTCCTCGGCTGCCTGCCGTGCGCCGTGGCCCGCGATCAGCACCGGGCGTCGGGCATCACGGACCAGGGTGGCGGCGGCGGTCAACTCGCTGGGTGCCGGCAGGATCCGGTGGCATGCGGCGCGCCCGTCTGGCAGGCGCGGGGGCGCGGTGCTTGGCTGGGCTTGTACCTCGTCGGGTAGCACGAGATGGGCGACGCCGCGACCGTCTATGGCGTGTTTGACGGCCAGCGCGGCGAGCTCAGCATGATCGCTGCCAGCGGTGACGGTGGTGCTGGACACTGCGACGTCGCCGAACACGGTGGACAGTTTCAAGTCCTGGAAGGCGCCCCGGCCGAGCACCTTCGACGGCACCTGGCCGGAGATCGCCACTACCGGCGCACCATCGAGCTTGGCGTCGTACAGCCCGGTGAGCAGGTTTGTCGATCCAGGCCCGGCGATGGCAAAGCACGCAGCGGGTCGGCCGGTCAGCTTGCCGTAGGCGCTGGCCGCGAATGCCGCCGCGCCCTCGTGACGGATACCGACAAAGGTGATGTCACCGCGTTGTTCGGCCCGCCGCAGCGCGTCGGCGAATCCCAGGTTCGAATGGCCGACCATCCCGAACACAGTCCGCACACCCCAGGCCACGAGCGTCTCGACCATGGCATCAGCCACCGTGCGCGGTGGCGAGGTCAGTTCCGGCAGCTGGATATAGACGCCATCGGTGCGCTGGTCCACCGGGTACGTCGCTACCCCGTCGGAGAAGCCTTCCGGTGGCCGGCCCGTCGTCGGGTGGTAGTCATAGCCATGCCACGGGCAGCGCAGCCATCCTTTCTCGATCGATCCCTCACCGAGCGGGCCGCCCTGGTGCGGGCACCGGTTGTCCAGGGCGCCTAGCTGTCCAGCGCAGCGAGTCAACGCAACGGCGTGGCCGTCGACGACAACGGTGCGCACCCGACCCTCGTCAGGGATGTCGGCTGGGTCGACCCGGTGCCACTGGTTCACGGACATGGAGCGCCTCCTTACCCCGGACGCAAAAGCCGTTAAGCCGTTAAAGTCGTTAAAGTCGTCAGAGCCGCCGGGACTGATTGACCAGGTGCCCGGTCATCTCTTAGTGACGCGAGAACCGCCGGCGTTACACGGCCACCGTGGCGGCGCCGAGCCATCAGGCTGTGGTCGGGCGTGGCGGCGGCCCCAACACCTCAACCCCGTAGCCGGCCAGCGCGCTGACCAGCGAATCAGCGTCGGATGCCGGGGTATCGGTGGGTGGCACGATGAGCTCGGTGGCGGGCTGGCCGGTGTCGAAGAAGAACTGCTCGAACCCGGCCGGGGTGGACAACACCAACACCCGCGCCAGCGCCGACTCCACGCAGAGCGCGTGCCCGACATCGCGCGGGGCCCACACGAAGTCACCCTCCCGCGCCTGCAGGACCTCCTCGCCGACGTGCACGCTGATCTCGCCTTCGAGCACGTAAAACACCTCATCTTCCCGGCTGTGGCGGTGCACCGGGGTGGCCATCCCCCGCTCGGCGAGCAGCTCCTTGGCCCAGAGCCGCCCGCCGGTCTGGCTTGCGGTGGCCTTGATGGTGAGTAGAGCTCCCAAGTGCCACAACGCTGGGCCACCACCGTTCGGCAGGTGGTACGGGATGCTGATCAGCTGCGCGGTCATGCCGGGTTCCCTCCGTCGGTCGCTGTGCTGTCCCCGGTACCGACCGGCGGGGTGGCCTGGCGTTACGCACCGGCTCACCCCGGTGTTTCACCCGGGTGAGCCCCTGCGCATCGCGTACTTCCCGGCGCAGATTCGCGCAGGGTGATGAGTGCCTTGATATCCGGGGACTTATCCGGGAGGAGCGCATGCCGACCCTCACCCTCAACCGCCCGCCGGTCGCCGTCACGCCGGACTACCCCGATGCCGACTCTGATGCCGAGCTCGTCGCCGGGCTGCGCGGCCGGGACGAGGCAGCGTACTTGACCCTGGTGCGCCGCTACACCCCGCTGATGCTGCGGGTGGCCCGCGGCTACCTTGCCGGCGACGTCGCCGAAGATGTCGTGCAGGACACGTGGCTTGCCGTGCTCAGACACATAGACGGCTTTGAAGGGCGCTCGCTGTTCAAGACCTGGCTGATGCGGATCCTGGTGAACATCGCGCGGACCCGCCGGCTTCGTGAGTCACGGACCGTGTGCTGGTCATCCTTGCCCGGTGAGGCACCGATCTGGGACGCCGCGGCGGGCACCCGGGCGCGAACCGACCCGATGAGCCCCGAGCAGCACGCCCTAGCCGGTGAGATGTGGTCGGCGTTGAGCTCGGCTCTGGAGGAATTGCCCGAGCGGCAACACGCCGTCGTCGTGCTGCGCGATGTCGAGGGCTGGACCTCCGGTGAGGTACGTGAGCTGCTGCTGCTGTCGACCAGCAACCAGCGGGTGTTGCTGCACCGGGCCCGCTGCAAGCTGCGCGAGCTGCTGGAGCCCTACAGTCATGGGCTAGAGCAGCCCGAGCTCACGGGCCCGGTCGACGGCTTCGGCTCGCGAGGACACGCCCAGCTTGCGGAACAGGACGCGGGTGTGGGATTTCACGGTGTTGAGTGAAAGATGCAGCGCCGCCCCGATCTCCCGCTGGGACAGCGAGCCGGCGAGCAGCGGCAGCAGTTCCCGTTCCCGGGCGCTCAGTGGTGCGCAGGTGCCTGCCGGGACCGGGGCTGGCGAGTGGCCCGGGATCCGCATCCGGGACAGCCGGGTAGGCACCAAGCCGGGATCGGGGCAGGACCGTGCGAGCGAGCGGGCCTGGTCGAGCCACTGCTGCCCGTCGCGCCGAGTGCTGCCGCGGTCTGCGCGCGCATGCCCAGCACGATGGCAACCTCGAGCCGCCCTGCCCCGCGCCGCGCCAGCGCCAGCGCCCGGGCTGCCGCGTCCGCGGCCGGCCGTGGTCGGCCGCAGGCCGCCATCAGGCTGGCGCGGGCGAGGTGCGGAAAGGCGGCCACGAAGTGTTCGGCCACCCCGGGGTTGGCCGTGGCCTCCAAGGCGACCGGCACGGCGCGAGCCGCGTCGTCCAGCGCGCCGGCATCGATCGTGTTCAACGCGAGGTAGCCCAGGGCGTAGGTCTCGGCCAGGGGATTGGCGGTGCGCCTGGCCAGCCGGACGGCTTGGGCGAGTGGGCGGCGGGCCGCCTCGCGTTGCCCGCTCCAGTGCGCGGTGATCCCGCTGATCAAGTGCGCCACGGTGGCGGCGAAGCCGACCTCATCGCCGCCCAGTTCCAGTACGCGGTGCGCAGCGGTCCGGGACGCTCCCAGGTCACCGATCTTGAAGCGGTGCACACTGCGTAGCACGGCCAGATCACGCAGGGCGGCTATGTCCTGCGGATCGACAGCGGTCTCGATGGCGGCGATCCAGGGACCGGCGGCGTCCAGGTCACCGTGGTCGAGCATGAGCCAGGCCCGCGCCGCGCACAGCCGGTGATCCGCCCGGATCCGGGCGGCGGGAAGCCGATCGAGCCAGCCGCTGACGGTGCCCAGCAACCCCCGGTTGAACCACTCGTTCCAGTGCTCGGCAACCGTCTCGGCGGCCTGGTCGGTGTGCCCGCTGGCGAGCTGGTGTTCGACGGCCTGGGTGAGGTCGCCGTAGTCCGACCACCACGCGGCGGCGCGGCGGTGCAGTTCAGGCATCAGCGTGGGCGCGGCGAGCGTCAGCTCGTGTTGCAGCAGCTCGCCGAACAACCGGTGGTAGTGGAACCACTGCCGGGCCGAGTCGGTGGCCGTGACGAAAAGCCCACCGCGTTCCAGGCGGTCGAGCATGGCCGCAGCATCCGGGCGGCCGGTCACCGCGGAGCACAGCGGCGGCGACAACTTGCTCAGGATCGAGGTGTGCAGCAGGAATGTCCGCTGGTCTTCCGGCAGCCCGGTGAGCACCTCGTTGCCGAGATACTCCAGCACGTACCGGTCGGTGCCGGTGAACGCGTCAACGAACGACGCCGCGGCGGCCGGGCGGGCGGCGAGCGAGGCGCGGGCCAGCGACACCCCGGCCGGCCACCCCTCGGTCCGCCGCCGCAACCGGGCGACATCGGCTTCGGACAGCGTGACCCCCGGGATTCCGTCGAGCGCCCGCGCGACCTCGGCAATGTCGAGGGCCAGCTCCTCGGCGCGCAGCTCGAGCAGCTCCCCTTCGGCACGCAGCCGGCCGACTGGCAATGGGGTCTCGCCGCGCGAACAGACCACCAGGTGCAGTGCCGGCAGCATCCGCTCCAGCAGCAGGGCCAGTGTCGCGTGCACCTGCGGGTTGCTGACCACGTGGTAGTCGTCCAGGACCAGCACGATCGGGTCCGGCTCTGCCAGCAGGTCGTTGAGCAGCGATGGGATGGCGGCCTCGCGCAGGGCCCGCCATCCCGCGCCCATCGCGGCAAGCGCCGCCTCGCCGATCCCCGGTAACCGGGTGCGCAATGCGGCGATCACGTAGGTCCAGAACAGCACCGGGTCGTCGTCGCCCCGATCCAACCCGAGCCAGGCGACTCGCACGTTGGTGGCGGCCACCCACTGCGCCACCAGGCACGTCTTGCCCCAGCCAGCTGGGGCGCCGAGCACGGTCAGCCGCCGGCCGGTGGGGGACAGCCGGTCGACCAGGCCGGGTCGCGGCACCAGCCTGCGCGGGGCCGGCGGGTGCAGCTTGGTCTCCAGCAGCACTCGGTCGACGCCGGTGAGGGTCACCAGGCAAGCCTGCCGCGACCGGACCACCTCCGGTTAGGGCCGATCGGCCCTTAACTGGAAGCCAGATGACGGGCTGCCAACGTTCGAAGCGGCGCACCCGGCCGTCATTGCGCCTGCGCGATCGCCCAGGCCGCGTTGACCAGACCCATGTGGCTAAACGCCTGCGGGAAGTTGCCGAGCAGATCACCGGAATCCGGGTCCACCTCCTCGGACAGCAGTCCCACGTCGTTGGCGTACTGCGCGGCCCGCTCGAACACCGTGCGGGCGCGCCCGACCTGGCCGGACACCGCCAGCGCCTGAGCTAGCCAGAATGTGCAGAGCAGGAACGTGCCTTCCTGCCCGGTCAATCCGTCGGCGTTGTCGCCGGCTCCGGTGCGGTAGCGGTAGACCAGGCCCCGGGAGTCGGTGAGCCGCTCGGCGACGGATCGATGGTCGCCAGCACCCTGGAATCGGTGGCAGGGAGGAACCCGACGATGGGGATCATCAGATTCGACGCGTCGAGGTCAGTGGATCCGAAGGACTGGATGAACGACTTGGCGGCGTCGCTCCAACCATGGGTGAGGATCTCGTCACGAATCTCGCCGGCGGCCCTGCGCCATTTCGCCACCCGGTCCTGGGCGCGCAGCGTGCCGGCCATCGCGATGGCGCGGTCGAGGGCGACCCAGCACATCAGCTTCGAGTACAGGAAGTGGCGGGGTTCCCCGCGCATTTCCCAGATGCTCTGGTCAGCTTCACGCCAGCGGTGGGCCGCGGTGTCCGCACAGGCGGTGAGGAACTCGCGCCACGGGCCCGCGCCGGGATGGTCTGGGTTCAACTGCTCGACGAGCCGGTGCGCCGAGCCGAGCAGCTCGCCGTAGACGTCGATCTGACGTTGCTTCCACGCCCCGTTGCCCACCCGGACCGGGCGGCTGTCCCGCCAGCCGGACAGGTGCTCGAGCTCGCGCTCGGTCAGGTCGTGCTCACCACCGACACCGAACATGATCTGCAGGTTGCGACCGCCCTGTACCTGGCCGGCCGAGCTGGCTGCCAGGTAGTCGAAGAACTGGTGTGCCTCATCAGGGCAGGCGGCAACCCACAGCGCCTCGAGGGTGAAGGACGCGTCGCGCACCCACGAGTAGCGGTAGTCCCAGTTGCGCCCGCCACCGACCTTCTCGGGCAGCGACGTCGTCACGGCGGCCACCACCGCCCCGGTCGGCTGGTAGGACAGCGCCTGCAACACCCGGCCGCTGTGGTGCACCAGGCCGCGCCACGGGCCCCGGTAGCTCTGGTGTTGCCGGGACCAGCCCTGCCAAGCTTGCACAGTCGTCGCCAGTGCCTCCTCCAGCTCCCCGGCACCGGACGGCTCGGGGTACGGCTCGGACGTGGTGCGGTGCCGCAGCCCGAGAGTGATCCGCTGCCCGGTGCGCAGGGTCAGCGTGCCGGTGGCCGAACGCGGGCCGATGACCAGCGCCACCGGGCAGCTCAGCGCCAGCACATCCGCACCGCCGCGCGCCGTGACCCCACCAGGTACCGCCTGCAGCAGGGGCTCCACCAGCCCGTATTCCGGGCGCGGGGTGAACTCGACGGCCACGGCGACCGAACCTGAAGGGCATTCCAGCGACCGGACCAGCAGCCGGGGCGCCCGCGAGCCCAGTCCGTGCGGACTGCCGGAAGCCCCGGTGGCCAGCGCGTCGCGCACAACCAGAGTGCCGGTGCTGGTCACCCAGGTCGTCTCGAGCACCATCGTGCCGTCCAGATAGCGGCGGCTGCTACCGGCCGGCACCTCAACCGGACGCACCGAGAAGTGCCCTGCATCGTCGTCGAGCAGCCGGGCGAACACCGACGGCGAGTCGAAGCGGGGAACGCAGAACCAGTCGACCGAGCCCGCCCGGCTCACCAACGCTGCCGTGTGCCGGTCAGACAGCAGCGCGTAGTCCGCAATCGGGATGCTCGGCATGGTTCCTCCTCGACGCTGCTGAACACCAGACAGCTGAACAAGCGCGCAGCATTACGCGGTCCGGTCGCCGTCACACCCAGTGCTGGAACACCCGCAGCAGGCGCAGTTCGAGGTCGGGGCCGAGCTCGCCCTCGGTGTCCGGGATGCGCTGAGCGGCCGGCTTGGGCAACGCGCCGTCCGGCGGTGGAGAATTCGTCGCGTCGCTGTTCATCACCAGCGGACCTCCCGGTTCACCGTCGGCGTTACGCCTTGTGCATCGTCTCCCAGGGCGGCTCGGGCCGCCATCGGTGGCATCGCCTGTAACGCCCGGCTCCCGGTGCGGTCTGAGATGTCCATGACCGACCACTACGACGTCATCGTGATCGGCTCCGGCGCGGGGGGCGGCACGGTCACCTACGCCCTCGCCGCGACCGGCAAGCGCATCCTGCTGCTGGAACGCGGTGGGTTCTTGCCGAGGGAGCCGGAGAACTGGAGCCCGGCGGCGGTGTGGCGGGAGGGTCGCTACCGCAACTCCGGGCAGTGGACGGATCTGGACACCGGCCAGCGGTTCACCCCCAAGCAGCACTACTACGTGGGTGGCAACACCAAGGTGTACGGCGCGATCCTGTTCCGGATGCGCGAGCGCGACTTCGGCGTGGTCGAGCACGTCGATGGAGTGTCACCAGCGTGGCCGATCTCGTATGCGGATCTCGAACCGTGGTACACGGCAGCCGAGCAGCTCTACCAGGTACACGGGGTACGCGGGGTAGACCCGACCGACGCGCCGTCGGACACGCCGTACCCGCACCCACCGATCAGTCACGAACCTCGTATCGAGCAACTGCGGGCGGACCTGGACGCCGCCGGGATGCATCCGTTCGAGCTGCCCAACGGCATCCTGCTCGACGAGGCGGTACCGCACCGGTCGGCGTGCGTGCGCTGCGCCACGTGCGACGGGTTTCCCTGCCTGGTCAATGGCAAGGCCGACGCCCAGACGGTGTGCGTGGAGCCCGCGATGCGCAATCCCAACGTCACCTTGCTGACCGGTGCCCGGGTCACCCGGCTGGAGACCAGACCGTCCGGAGGCTCGGTCGAGCGCGTGGTGGTTCAGCGCGACGGTGCCCGGGAGGAGTACTCGGCCGATCTCGTGGTGCTCGCCGCCGGCGCGATCAACAGCGCCGCGCTGCTGCTGCGTTCGGCGTCACCGCGCCACCCGCAGGGATTGGGCAACTCCTCCGGGGTGGTGGGGCGCAACCTGATGATGCACAACAACAGCTCACTGATCGCGTTTTCCACGGTGCCCAACCCGACCCGGTTTCAGAAGACGCTTGGAGTCAATGACTTCTACTTCGGCGACCCGGTCGGGCATTACCCCTACCCGCTGGGCGCGATCCAGATGCTGGGCAAGTCCGACGCCGTGCTGATCTCCTTCGACGCGCCCGAAGCCGAGGATCCGCAAGCGCTGGCCCGCCATGCGATGGACTTCTGGCTGACCACCGAAGATTTACCGATGCGCGACAACCAGGTCATGATCGATCGCGCGGGCGAGATCTCCCTGCGCTACCGGCCCACCAACCTGGCCGCGCACGCCGTCCTACGCGAGCGGTTCATCGGGTTGCTGGAGGCCATGCGCTGCGCGCGTGACGTGCTGGAGAACTACAGCTACCGCGGCGGTCGGCTGGGCATCGCTGGGGTGGCGCACCAGAACGGCACCATCCGTTTCGGTACGGATCCGGCCACCTCGGCGCTGGACATCAACTGCCGGATGCACGACCTGGACAACCTCTACGTGGCAGACGCCAGCTTCTTCGTGTCCAGCTCGGCGGTCAACCCCACGCTGACGATCATCGCGAACGCGCTGCGGGTGGCCGATCACCTCGCCGAGCGCCTCGGTGCCCACCGGCCGACGGCCGCAGCGCTGGTATGACGGCGGCCGGTGCACGCTGACCGGGAGGTCGTGATGGATCCGACGACGAGCCAACCCGCTCGGAGCGGCCTGCGCAGGGCCGCGAGCGGGCGTAACGCCAGCCCTGGAAAGCATGAGCGGTAGAGGCAAGCCATGTCGTTTCTCAATTTGTTGGTCGTCAGCGCGGTGGCGTTCGGTGCCCCGCTGGTAGTGCGCGCGATCCCGGTGGTGCGGATGCCCTCGCCGGTGCTGGAGATCGTCGCCGGGATCGTGCTCGGGCCTTCGGTGCTGGGTGTCGTCGTGGTCGATGCGCCGGTCGAGGTACTCGCCTTGATCGGGTTGGCGTTCCTGCTGTTCCTGGCTGGCCTGGAGATTGACGTGCACCGGCTGCGCGGCCGCCCGTTGCGGCTGGCGCTGGCGGGCTTCGTCGCGTCCTTCGTGATCGCCGTGGGCGCCGGGTTCGGCCTGGCCGCCGGCGGCTACACCCGGGCGCCGCTGCTGGTCGCGATCGTGCTGTGCGCGACGTCGCTGGGCCTGGTCGTGCCGGTGCTCAAGGATGCAGGGCAGATCGCCGGGGACACCGGCCAGCTCATCGTGGCGGCAGCGTCGATCGCCGACTTCGGTTCGGTGATCCTGCTGTCGCTGTTTTTCTCCGAATCCAGCTCGGGGGTCGGCACCAAGATCGGATTACTGGTGGGGCTCGCTGTGGTCGCGGCGCTGGTGGTGCTCGCGATGATGCGCGCGGCGCCCCGGGTGATGAGCGTGTTCACCATGCTGGCCGACACCACCGCGCAGATCCGCATCCGGTTCGCGGTCCTGCTGCTGGTCGCGTTCGTGGCGCTGGCCCAGGGGCTGGGATTCGAGGCTATCCTGGGCGCGTTCCTGGCCGGTGCGGTGCTGCGGCTGGTCGACCGGGACGCGGCCATGAGCCACCCGCTGACCCAGGCCAAGCTGGACGCCATCGGCTACGGGTTCGTCGTCCCGGTGTTCTTCGTGACCAGCGGGGTGCGATTCGACGCCGGTGCACTGTTCGCCTCGGCGTCGACCGTCGTGCAAGTGCCGCTATTCCTGCTCGCGCTGCTGCTGGTGCGCGGGGTTCCGGCCGTGCTCTACCGGACCCGGCTAGGCACCCGCCAGACCATCGCGGCGGCGTTCCTGCAAGCCACCTCGTTGCCGTTCATCGTCGCCTCGGTGGCCATTGGCGAACGGCTGCACGCGCTGGCGCCCGCGACTGGCGCCGCGCTGGTCGCCGCCGGGCTGGTCTCGGTGCTGTTCTTCCCGGCCATCGCGCTGGGGTTGCTGCGCGGGGCACCCGCCCAGGACCCACCTGCCGTAGTGGGACCCACCGGGGCCGCAGCTACCGAGGCGGCAGCTACGGGGACCGTCCCGGAAAAGACCTCGTAGCCCGCGCCCGGGTGCATCGTCAACGTGTCCAGCGTGCATCGTCAACGTGTCCAGCGTGCATCGTTTGAGACTTCCTGGACGTCGGAATGGACGGCGGTCACCCGGCCGGGCAGGCCGCAGCAGCACGTAACGTGCTGCGCTAACAACAAGTCAGGAGCAGCATGAACACCAGCGGCACGAGCGCATCACGGGCGACCGATCAGTTGCTCAGCACCAGAAAGGCGTGGCACCAGCTCGCTGAACATGTTCTCGCCCCGGCCCGCTACGCGGTGGATGGGCATATCTGGCTGCGCCCGGCTCCGGGCGGTTTCGGCACGCCACGCTTCGGCTCCCCGCCAGTGGAGCTGGCGATGGACGGTGCCGAACTGGTGGTGACCCGCAACGGGCGGCAAACCCGGTCAACGCCCCGCACCCTGAACGAGGCCGCAGCGGCGGTAGGCATCGAGCCGGGGCTGCCGCCAGGTGTTTACCCGCCGGCCACGCCGTGCCAGCCAGATGAGCTGCTGCGCATCGATCCCGATTCGGCGGCGAGGCTTGCAGGATGGTTCGATCTCGGCGCCCAGGCGCTATCCGAGTTCGCCCCGGAGTCGGCGCCCCGGCTGTGGCCCGAACATTTCGACCTGGGCGTCACTGCGGACCAGGTCAACTACGGAGTCTCGCCGGGTGACGCGGCGATCTCTGAGCCATACGCCTATGTCGGGCCGTGGGAGCGGCCCAGCCGCGAGCTGGACACATTTTTCAACCGGCCGTTCGGCGCGGCACGCCTCGCCAGCGAGGTGCCGACCGTTGCCGACCTGGTCGCATTCTTCGTCGAGGGCCGCGAGCGGACGGCAACGTCATCATGACCGCAGATCGGATCAGCTCGGCCGTGGACGTCGCCCGGCCACCCGGGGACCAGGCGAGCAGGATGCGCCAGCTGCTGCCGCAGTTCGTAGACCCGGTGGATCCCGCCAGCGTCTACGCCGATCTCCCGCTGACCAGCGACCGTCCCTCGGTCCGGCTCAACATGATCGCGAGCATCGACGGGGCGACCGCGGTAGCGGGCCGTTCCGGCGCTCTCGGCGGCGACGCGGATCACGAGCTGTTCCGGGTGCTCCGCGCACAAGCCGATGTGGTCCTGGTCGCTGCCGGCACCGTCCGCGCCGAGCGCTACGGCCCATCAGCGGTACCGCTGGCCATCGTGACGCGCTCGTGCCGGCTCGACCTCGATTCACCACTATTCGCCGATGCCCCCACGACCCCACTGGTGTTCACCGTTGCCGACGCCCCGCTTGACCGCCGGGAGCGGGCCAGCCGGGTGGCCGGCGTCATCGTGGCCGGCGAGCGTGACGTCGACCTGCGCAGGGTCCTGTCCGAACTGGGGATCCGAGGCTACCGAGCAGTCCTCGCCGAAGGCGGTCCCACGCTGAACGCGCAGCTCGCGGCAGCCGATCTCATCGACGAGCTCTGCCTGACCGTGTCGCCGCACTTGGTTGGCGGAGATGCCCGGCGGATCCTCGCCGGACCACCGCTACCGGCGCCTCGCCCGCTGCGACCGGTTTCAGTCTGCGAACAAGACGGTTTCCTTTTCCTGCGCATGCGACCATGCTGAAGCTGGTGGGCACATGACCAGCACCGCTGCTGTCCAAGCACAGCCACAGACTGACCCTTTGGGCGCTCTGCGGGAGATCGAGCGCCGGGTGCTGTGGCTGTCGACGGCGATCGTGCACGTGGCAAATCAGGTGCGGCCCAACCGAACCGGCCTGAAGGTGGGCGGTCACCAGACCTCCAGCGCGTCCATGGTGTCGATCATGACGTCGCTGTGGTTCAGGCACCTGCGCAAGCAGGACCGGGTGTCGGTGAAACCGCACGCCTCTCCGGCGCTGCACGCCATCAACTACCTGCTCGGCGAGCTCGATGAGGAATACCTGGGAACGCTGCGCGCCTTCGGCGGGCTGCAGAGTTACCCCAGCCGGTCCAAGGACCCCGATCCCGTCGACTACTCAACCGGATCGGTGGGCATCGGCGCGACCGCGCCGATCTGGGGTGCGCTGGCCCGCAGGTACGTCGAGGCGATCGCCGGCGGCGCCGGCACCGGGCGGCAGTACTCGCTGCTCGGCGACGCCGAACTGGATGAAGGCGCGGTGTGGGAGGCAATCCTCGAACCGAGTGTCACGGAACTGGGCGAGATCGTCTGGGTCGTGGACCTGAACCGGCAGTCGCTGGACCGCATCGTGCCCAATATCGCGGCCGGCCGGCTGCAGGGAATGTTCGCCAGCGCCGGCTGGCAGGTGGTCACCGTCAAATACGGGCACCTGCTGGCAGAGCTGTTTACCTGGCCAGGCGGGAACGAGCTGCGCACGCGCATCGACCAGATGCCCAACCCCGAGTACCAGCGCCTGCTCCGCTGCACCCCCGACCAGCTGCGGGAACGGCTGCCAGGCGGCAGCGCGCCGGTCGCCGCCCTGATCCGCGAACTGGACGATCGGACGCTGACCGCGGCGGTCCGCAACCTCGGCGGTCACGACCTGGCCGCGCTGGACCAGGCATACGCCGCCATCGAAGACACCCGGCCTACCGTGATCTTCGCGTACACGATCAAGGGATACGGGCTGCCCACCCAAGGTCACCCGCAGAACCACTCCGCGCTGCTGACCACCGAGCAGATGCGGGAGCTGGCCGGCCAGCTTGGAACCGATCCCGCCCGCCCCTGGATCCGGTTCGCCCCCGGCAGCGAGGCGGGCCGGCTCTGCGCCGCCACCGCCCGCCGGCTGCGGCGACCCGCTTACTCCCTCCACTCCGCGGCCGCCCTGCCGTCGGACATCGGCCGCACACCGGCCGGCACCGCCTCCACGCAGGCCGCGCTCGGCCGCGTGCTCCTCGACCTGACCAGGGAAGCACCGCAGGCTGCCCGCCGGGTGGTGACGGTCAGCCCGGACGTCAGCTCGTCGACCAACCTCGGCGGCTGGATCAACAAGGTCGGCGTGTGGTCCGCCGGTGACCGGGTCGACTGGTTCGCAGACGACAACGAGACGGTTCTGCACTGGCGGGAGAAGCCGACCGGCCAGCACATCGAGCTGGGCATCGCCGAAACCAACCTTGCGGGCCTGCTCGGCGAGCTGGGCGCGACCTGGAGCCGCTGGGGGCAGCCCCTGCTGCCGATCGGCGTCTTGTATGACCCGTTCGTTGAACGGACTTTGGAACCGTGGTCGTTCGGCATCTACGCCGGCGGCCAGTCCATCCTCGTGGGCACCCCCTCCGGCGTGACGCTCGCACCGGAGGGCGGCGCGCACCAGTCGATCACCACGCCATCGATCGGGATCGAGCAGCCAGGCTGCATCAGCTACGAACCCGCCTTCGCCATCGACGTGGAATGGACGCTGCTGGCGTGCCTGGCCCGGCTGGGCAAGCCCGGCGGCACCTCCGCCTACCTTCGGCTATCCACCCGACCAATCGACCAGAGCCTTGCCGCCGTGCCTGCCGATCCCGCCGCCCGCGAGCGCCGGCGCCGGCAGGTGATCGCAGGCGCGTACTGCCTGCGCCGCTCGCCCACCCCGCAGGTGACCATCGCCGCGATGGGGGCGCTCGTCCCCGAAGCGCTGACCGCTGCCGAACGCCTCGGCGCCCTCGGCGTTCCCGCCGACGTCATCTGCGTGACCAGCCCCGGCCTGCTGTTCAAGAGCCTGCTCGCTCGCCAAGGCCACACCGACGCGCCGACCTGGATCCTGGACCAGGTGTTCCCACCCTCCCGCGCCACGCCTCTGGTCACCGTGCTGGACGGCCACCCGCACACGCTGGCATTCCTGGCCACCATCAACCAGGTACCCAGCACCTTGCTCGGCGTGACACGGTTCGGCCAGTCCGGATCGCTTGAAGACGTCTACCGCTACCACGGCATCGACACCGACAGCATCGTCCGCGCCGGGCTCGACGTCGCCACCAGCTGACGCCAACTTTCCAACGTGATAAGCGCAAGCCCGTGAACTCGACGGGACCGACATCTACGGCACCTAAAATGCCGGTAGCGTCGAGTTCACGGCGGCCGGTTCCCGCCCGGGAGTGAAGTTTGCGGAGGAGCTGGCGACGAGAGGGGAGCCGAGCATGCCGACCCCACCGGCTGGATTGCATCATGTGACGGCGATCGCCACCGATCCGCAACGCAATGTGGATTTCTATCGGATGCTGGGATTGCGGCTGGTCAAGGTGACGGTGAACTTTGATGCGCCGGACACCTATCACCTCTACTTCGGTGGTGAATCAGGCCGGCCCGGCACGCTGATCACGTTCTTCCCGTGGCCCGGGGCCCCACGGGGGCGGCGCGGGGCGGGGCAAGCCACCACGGTGTCGCTTTCGGTGCCGCAGGGTTCGCTGGGCTGGTGGCGAGACCACTTGCAGGCCCAGGCAGTCGAGCTGGGGGCGGTGGCAAGCCGGGCAGAAGAAGAGGCCTTTTCGGTGCGCGACCCGGACGGGTTGGCACTGGAGCTGGTCGCCCACACACAGGCTGGATTGGCACCGGCCTGGGAGGACGGGCCGATCCCGCCCGAACACGCCATCCGCGGCCTGCATTCGGTCACGCTGACCGAGGCTGGCTACGAACGCACCGCCGAGCTACTGACCGGCACGCTCGGTTTCCGGCTCGCGGCCGAACACGGCGACCGTTTCCGGTTCGCGACGGGTGAGGGCCGTGCCGGGTCACTGGTCGACGTGCTGTGCCGGCCCGAGGCACCCCAGGGCCTGGTGGCCGCGGGCACGGTCCATCACATCGCCTGGCGCACTCCCGGCGAGGCTGAGCAGGTCGAGTGGCGCAACGTTCTGCTCGGGCAGGGACTCAACGTGACCCCGATTATCGATCGGCAATATTTCCACTCGATTTACTTCCGCGAGCCCGGCGGGGTGCTGCTGGAAATCGCCACCGACCCACCCGGGTTCACCATTGACGAACCGCTGATGCAGTTGGGCCGGGCGTTGAAACTGCCGCCGTGGCTGGAGCCTTCCCGAGCCGACATCGAACACGCGCTGCCCACCCTGAAAGTCCCCGGCCCTGACGAGGAACTGGTTGTCGGCGGGACCGGCGGCACATGAGCACCAGCGGAGTGGAGGCGTTCACCCACCGATTTATCCCGCCGCCCACCGCGGGTGCGCTGACCTTGCTGCTGCTGCACGGCACCGGCGGTGACGAAAACGATCTGCTCCAGGTCGGCCGTGCCCTCGACGACCAGGCAGCATTGCTGTCTCCCCGCGGCAAAGTCAGCGAGCAGGGCGCCAACCGGTGGTTTCGCCGCCTCGCTGAAGGCGTCTTCGACACTGACGACCTGCTCGCCCGCACCGACCAGCTCGCCACCTTCATCACCGACGCCGTCGAGCATTACCGGCTGGATGCTTCCCGCTTGGTCGCGGTGGGGTTTTCCAACGGCGCCAACATCGCCGCTACGCTGCTGTTCCGCCACCCTCATCTGCTACGGGGCGCCGTGCTGTTCGCTCCGATGGTCACTCTGGATGACCCACCGAGGGCCGACCTGTCCGGGGTGGGGGTGTTCCTCGCCGCCGGGCGCGCCGACCGTATTGCGCCAGCTGAACAGGCCGAACGCCTCGCCGAACAGTTCATCGAGTGCGGTGCGTCCGTCGAACTGCGGTGGCACCCTGGCGGGCACCGGATCGATCCCCACATCCTCGCCCAGGCCGCCGCCTGGCTGGGCAAGCTTCGCGCTTTCTCCGGAGAATCGGTGTAGTGCATCCGGCCACCGTCGCCAGCAATGGCATTGAGATCGCTTACGAGACCTTCGGAGCACCAGATGCTCGCCCGCTGCTGCTGGTGATGGGGCTGGGTGCGCAGATGCTGGCCTGGCATCCCGAATGGTGCGAAGCGCTGGCCGCCAGGGACTTCTTCGTCATTCGCTACGACAACCGCGACGTGGGGCTGTCTACGCACCTTCACCACGCACCGCGGCCGAACCTCTTCGCCGCGTGGAATGGCGATTTCTCCTCGGCGTCCTACCGCCTCGAGGATATGGCCGAAGACGCGGTGGGGTTGCTGGACGCACTCGGCCTCGACCGGGCCCATGTTGTCGGTGCCTCGCTCGGCGGAATGATCGCCCAAACGATGGCTATTACCCATCCCGAGCGTGTTCGCAGCCTCACCTCCATGATGTCCACGCCCTGGGTTGGCATCGGCTCGCCGACGCCCGAGGCCCGGGCCGCGTTGATGGCCCCGCCACCGACCAACCGCACGCAGGCAATCGAGCGGGCCGTGCGGAATCAGAAGATCCTCGGCTCGCCCGGCTACCCGCCGGATGAGGCCTGGATCCGCGAGGTCGCCGGGCAGGCCTACGACCGCGGCTTCGACCCGCTCGGCGTGGCTCGCCAGCAACTGGCGATCTGGGCCTCTGGCGATCGCACCAAAGCATTGGCCCGCGTCACAGCACCCGCCCTGGTTGTCCACGGCGACGCCGACCCGCTCATCCGGCTCGCCGGTGGCCTAGCCACCGCCGCGGCCCTGCCCGACGCCGAGCTGCTGGTGATCCCCGGCATGGGACACAACCTGCCCCGACCCGTGTGGCCGACGCTGGTCGCGGCCATCAGCCGGCTCGCCGACCGCGCCGAAGCCAGCCACCGGTAGATTCAAGATCAAATCTTGCGCCTGGCGGGTAGGGTCAGGCGAGGGCGCTGAGCTGCCGGCGGGTGTCGTCATCGAGTTCGATGCCGGCGACAGCCATGTTCTCCTCCAGGTGGGGTAGCGATGATGTGCCGGGAATGAGCAGCACGTTGGGCGCCACGGTGAGGGTCCAGGCCAACACGACCTGGGCCGGGGTTCGGCCCATCCGCGCCGCGGTGCGGTTTACCAGGTCGTTGCCCAGGATGGGGTTGTCGTGGGCGAAACCGGAGCCGAGCGGAAAGAACGGCACGAAGGCGATGCCGCGCGCGGTGCACTCGTCAAGCACCGGCTGCGAGGACCGGTCGATGAGGTTGTAAGCATTTTGCACGCAGACAATCTCGGTGCGCTGCAACGCGAACAGCAGATGTTCACGGGTGATGTTGCTGAGTCCAATGCCGGCGATCAGGCCCTCATCGCGCGCCTTGACCATCGCGGTCAGTTGCGCGGCGAACCGCTCTCGGCGTAGCTGCCCCGGCTGGCCGGGATCGGCTGCGTCGCTGTCCATCACTCGCAGATTGACCGCGGCAAGCTGGTCGACGCCGAGCGTTTGGAGGTTGTCTTCGATACCGCGGCGCAGTTCGTCGGGCTCGTCGGCGGGCAGCCATGCACCCGTGCCGTCGCGGCAGCCGCCCACCTTGCTGACGATGGCCAGGTCGTCGGGATAGGGATACAGCGCCTCGCGTATCAGTTCGTTGGCGACATTGGGGCCGTAGTACTGGGCGGTATCGATGTGGTTGGCGCCCAGTTCCACGGCGCGGCGCAGCACCGTCAAGGCTTCGTCGCGGTCGCGGGGAGGCCCGAACACCCCCGGCCCGGGCAGTTGCATGGCGCCAAAGCCGATTCGTGCCACGGGAAACGGACCTAGGGAAAAGCGTTCCATGACAGTCATGCGTCCAGCTTGCGCCGGCCATCAAACCCGCCGGCGACCCGTGTCCGGTGGGAATTGCAGTACCAGCCAAGCGCGGCGAGGGCACGAACGAGGGCGGCGGAAGGGGCGCGCGCTCCTGCGCTCATGCGCAGCCGACCTGACCGGGTTACACCATCGGATCTGCCCGGTTACACCGTCACGGTGTGCAGCATGAGTTCGCTACATGTCCTTTCCGTGGAGCCGTCATCCTTGCGCTGCGACCAGCAACCGATACCGTCAGCGCCAGTGACCGTGCTCATCGACGGATCACCCGGTGCGCCCTGCCAGGTCACCATCGGGTCGTGAAGATTCTTGATGCGCTCCCCCAGCAACCGGTCGCCAACGACGTCGTCACCCGTGCCTTTGCCCCCACTGGGCAGGGCACCTGAAGCAGGCACCGGCACCACCGCGGTAACCGCGACCACCAGCATCGTGACGCATGCCGACCTCGCAACCCGCACCGTCATATCGTCCAGTAACCCGAGCGAGTCCGCGAGCGTACGTTTGAGGTATCTGCCGTCAACGACCGCGAGCGATCGGCGAACGACCATCCTTCTGGACTATTTCCAGTGCCGGAGCCATCGCAGCACGCCGGCACGCTCCCCACCCACAGCCACCGGAACGGCGCATTCTGAGTTGCATCAACGGGCAACGCATTGACGATTGCTCCTTTTAATCAGCCTGAAGGAGCCTCAGCGTCGACACCTAAGATAAGCGTCCCCGTACACTTTTTAGCAGTTTGATCCGCTATTGCATCTATCGGCTCACACTGACCTAGACAGAGGAACCGGATGATGCTAGCATCGGCGTAACGCAGCGCGAGGCGATAAGGCGGCTGCCATCTTTTTCTTTGACTTTACATTCTGCGCGCCAGATCTGGCGCGCATTTCGGAAGGCGGTTACCGTGAGCGCGGTGACAGCAATGATCGGCGTACCAGTTGCCGTCGCTTCCATGGTTGCTGCACAAGGGAATGCGCCATTGACGAATGTTTCACCCGGCACGCAAGTGGCAATTATCCGACCAGCTGCCGGATCGGTGATGCAGGCCGGTGAAGACCTTCCGGTAGATGGAACAGTCGCAGGCTTGCCCCCCGGAGATCGACTGTGGATTATCTTGAGGTCCGATCCGGATCCTGACGGACTTTATTATCTCGCCCAGGACAGGCCGGTCGCCTATCATGACGGCACTTGGCAGCTCACCAGCAAGCCAACGGGTAACATTGTCAGCAAAGGGCGCAATATCACCCTGATTGCATTGCAGGCGGACAGCTCATGTGACGATGTATTGTTCACCCTTCCTTCAGACGATAATGGCAGGTTATCACTTCCCGCCATTCCCGATGGCTGCGTGGACCGTGCCGAGCGATCGATTGCCGTAGCTCCCTAATCCGGACCCACAGAGTGCACCAAGGACAAGAAGCAATGGCTAAACGCCGCAGGCGCCATGTCCGTCCCGCTGTCGGCGCAAAGTCGGCGGCCGTAGAGTAGGGGCTCACCGACCAACCACGATCACCGGGGACGCAGCGGGATCATCGCTGCGTCGAGTGCGCCACGGTGGGAACGGGACCGGCAAAGCGGCGGCGTCGAGTGGTCAATTTGTGTTGCAGTCGAGAGGCGTACCAGCACGTAATGGTACGGCTCGGCTGATCATGTGGACTCGGGTTCCGCCCGGTCCGGCGTCGATGTGCAGCGCGTCGGTGAAGGCACGCATCATCGTGATGCCCCTGCCTCGAAACCCGGGATCGACAGGCCGTGGTCTCCACCGACCACGGTCGCTGACAGTGACCACAACTCTGCGGCGGGCGTGGTCGACCAGTTGGTGATGTGCATCGATGGTGATGGCGCCGTCGGCGTCGGCGTGCACGTAAGCGTGCTCGGCGGCATTGGTCACGGCTTCGGAAACCGCGTAGATGAGGTCGTCTGCCTCGCCGGTGGGCCACTCCACGCCGGAAAGCCAGCGGCGTAATCGGCTACGGACGATCGAGGCCGCAGCGGGTTCGCTGCTCACCGAGTAGTTCAGCGCCGCCGTTGGTTGGTCCATCCCCTCACCCTGATCGATTGCACCAACGTGCGTCATGCACGGTATTGCGTAATTCGATGCATCAGTTGTCTGAGCCTGCGGTGGGGTAGCTATACGCGGTGAATCATGGTTTTTCATGCACGGCCTCGTCCACGGTGCGACACCGGTCAGATCGCAGACGATCACGCCGCCGGTCGCTGCGCGACGCAGCGCCAACCCCAGCGCGGCGGGCAGTCGGGCAGCGGTGAGGACATCGACTTCACCGGTCGCCGCCACGATGATGGCGTCGGCGTGGCCGCGAGTATCGACGGTCAGCAGCATCTCGGCGTCGTCTGGTCCGATCAGTTCGTCGTCTGGTCCGATCAGTCCGTCGCCTGGTTTGACAAGTTCCACGCCAGGCTCGGGCTCATGCACCGGGCCACGATACCCGGAACAGCAGAAGACACCCGGGGCGCTTTGGCCGACCCCGGCCCCGATGGTGCCGACATCACGGCGGCCGCGGCTCGGTCCTGTGGATACGGAAATCAGCTTGCACCGAGGTGGCCAACCCCTTCATTCGCGCCCGGCGTGGCCTGGGGCGCCGGGATAACGGCTCGCTACTAGATCAACGGTTTGCTGCACCGACTCATGCGTATAGCCAGGCGGTGTTTTTGCGCTTGCGCATCTGCTTCCACGTAGCTGGAAGGCTTTTTTCGGCCTGCTCGGCGCGCGCAGCTTCGGCTGCGTACATGAGACCGTAGGTGAAGCCGTTGCCACCATCGAGATGGGCTTGTACGGCCAGTTCGCGCAGCACCGGTCGCGACACAGCGGTGTCTTGATGGTCGCCAAGGAGTTGCTGGACGGCCTTGAGGCGTTTGCGTAACCGGGCGGCCGGCTTGCCAAGCGTGGGCTCGACGGCCTCAGTGGCATAGCGCAGGCGTTTGGCAGCCTTGCGGGTTTCGTGCAGGGCCACGTCACGTTCCGGCCCGGGAGGTTGGCGGTCAGCGTCGGCCATCCGGGATTCGACGCGACGGTAGGCACGCCGGACACTTTTGGGCAGCTCCGTCTTGGCTTTGCGGCTGGCCCGGTTGGTCAGCGGCGGATCAGCCAGCAACGCGTCGAGCCGGTCATGCAAGGCCAGGTAGCGGTCACTGTTTAAGGCCGCGAGAGCGGCGGCGCGGGCGTCGGCCTGCCGGCGCTCAAAAGAGCGGGTGAACGCAGCCTCGACGGGCCCGAGCTTAAGCTCGTCGGGGAATTCGGCGAGTATCGCCGTGAAACGCTCGGCCATCACTTCGGCGTCTCGGGCCCCGCCCAGCTCGCCGGCCACCCACTTCAGCTCCGTGGTGACGTCCCGGGTTTGGTCCCGGTCGAGGATGCGACCGAAGGCTTGCAGCGTGCTGCGCATCCGGCGAGCGGCCACCCGCATCTGGTGAACCGCGTCGGGCGCGTCCTGCCGCACCAGCGGGTCATACCGGCGCAGCTGCCGAACCTGTGACGCCAGGTACGCCCGCACCACATCGCCCGCCGACCGAGTCCGCTTGGCCTTGGCAGCGCTGACGCCGGCCGGTGTCCGATCGGCCAGCAACCGACCCAACTTGGACGACGAGCCCGCACGCTGGGCGCCCATCTGGAGCAACCGGCGTTCGATGCGGTCCAGTAGTTTGGCCTGGGCGTGTTCGGCGAGTTCAACCTCCACCTCGCGCCAGGACACGGTGGTGGTCTGCTCACCCATGCTCCGGGCAGTCACGTGATCGTCGACGAGTTCCGCGATCGCCTGCCCGCCATCGTCGGCGAGCACCCAGCGGCGCCGCCGAGTGGTCAGCTCAGCCACCGGGGCCAGCGCGGCGCCGCGGGTATAGACCCGCGTCAACGCCACCAGTTCCGCTGGCGGGCGGCGGGCGGTGCCTCCCAGCGGTAGCCGCAACTCCTGCCGGCTGTCCGCGCCTGCCGGCAGCTTGAGGTGCCAGCCCGCGTCGGACCCACCTTCTCGACGCCGCAGCGTGATGCCCTCGCGGATCAGGCGCAGGTCAGGGGTATCGAAGTACACCGCCGCCAATTCCTGTTCGTCCGGGCCGGTTCCGGCGGCGAAGCCGAGCAACCCTGCCGGGTCGGCCAGCTCCCAGTCCTCGACTGCCTCGTACTTGCGCTCGGTCTCCCGCACCATCGTCACGCCGTCTCGCTTCGCCATAGCTCTAGAGATACCCGATCCACCACCACTTGCGTAACCGGCGCGTGGTCGCTTGTTTGCCTTTCATTCACTTTGTCCGCCTTCGGCGCCGCGTAACGCGTCACCAGGCGCGCGCCGGTGCTCATTGATCGGTCGCTGCGACACCAGCATTGACTGTATGACTATTTTCGAAATATGGTCATGGTCATACGGCCAGGAACGGGTGGTGGATGGCGGTGGTGGTCAAGCCCGAGCAGCGAGCCGAGCGGATCCTCGACGCGGCGGCCGAGTTGCTGCTGCGCTGGGGTTACAAGCGGGTGAGCATCGAGGAGATCGCCCGCCACGCCGGGATCGGCAAGGGCACGGTCTACCTCCACTTCTCCACCCGGGCGGCACTGTTCACGGGCGTACTCATGCGCGAGTCGCTGGTCCTGGTCGATGAGTTGATCGGCGCCATGCGTGCCGATCCCGCGGCGATCCTGCCCGCAGAGCAGGCCCGGTTGACCTACCTGGCAGTGATGAGCCGCCCACTGCTGCGGGCCATGTTCGCCCGCGACGTCGAGGTGCTGGGTGAGCTGGCCGGGGATGCAGCCGGCCAGCCGCTTCGCGCGCTGAAGGTTGATCTGGCTGACGAGCTGTTCGAGCTGCTCCGGGAACGCGGGCTGATGCGCACCGACCTGGACACTGAGACGCAGCGTTATGTGCTCAACGCGATCCAGACCGGGTTCTACCTCTACCCCCCGGTCGCCATGCCATCCACTTCGCCGGAGATGGCCGCGACCGCGCTGGCCCACGCAATCCGCCACGCGGTGCAGCCGCTGGCACCTCCCGATACCGGTGTGCTGGCCGCGCTGGCTCCCCGAGTGATCGCCATGTACCAGCAATTCCGGCACCGCATGGCGAGCGCAGCCGGCGACGTCACGCCCGCGCGAATCGAGCCGGCGTGAGCTGTGACCTCCATGCTCCCCGCTTAAGGACACCCACCATGCCCGCGCATACCGTGTTGCTCACCGAGCTGCGCAAGACCGACATCGACCTGGCCGGCGGCAAGGCGGCCAACCTGGGGGAGTTGACCGGGGCAGGGTTCCCGGTCCCGCCTGGATTCGTGCTGACTACCGCGGCCTACGACGAGTTCGTCAGGGCCAGCGGCATCAGCGCCGACATCATCGCCCTGGCTTCGCTGGCCACGGATGCCGAGCCGTCGGCTTACGAGCGAGCCGAGGATAAGGTCCGCACCCTGTTCGCCAGCCATGACCTGCCAGGGGCGCTGGCAGCCGAGCTCATCGCGGCCTACCGCCGGCTGGGCGAGGACGCGGCAGTAGCGGTGCGTTCCTCGGCTACCGCTGAGGACCTCGCCGAGGCCAGCTTCGCCGGCCAGCAGGACACCTACCTCAATGTCCGCGGCGAGCAGGCGTTGCTCGTCGCGGTCAGGAGCTGTTGGGCATCGTTATGGACCGCGCGGGCGATGGCCTACCGGACCCACCACAGCATCGACCCGGCCTCGGTGCGCCTGGCCGTCGTCGTGCAGGTGATGGTCGAGGCCGACGCCGCGGGCGTGATGTTCACCGCCAATCCCGCCAACGGGCGCCAAGACCAGCTGGTGATCAGCGCCGCATGGGGGCTGGGCGAATCGGTGGTATCCGGATCGGTCAGCACCGACAACTACGTGCTCGACAGCACGACAGGGAAGATCCTGTCCCGGCACATCGCCGACAAGGCAGCGATGACCGTCCCTGCCGAACAGGGCACCGAGGAGCTCGCGGTGCCGCCGCAACGCCGCAACCGCCCGGTGCTCGGTGACCGGGAGCTCGCCCGGCTGGGCAGTATCGGCGCGCGAATCGCGGCGCACTACGGCTGCCCGCAGGACATCGAATGGGTGGACGCCGACGGTGAGTTCTTCGTCGTGCAGTCCCGGCCGATCACCGCCTTGCCTCAGCCCACCGGTGACATCCCCACCGACTGGCCGGTTCCCTACTCGAAGGGGATGTACTTCCGGGCCAGCATCGTCGAGCAGCTGCCCGACCCGCTGACCCCGCTGTTCGCGGACCTGATCGACGGCTCGGTGACCCGGTCGCTGGCCGCGCTGATGGAGCAGGTCTTCGGCACCGGGACGCTGCGCGACGGCGACATCGCGTTTCCCACGATCAACGGCTACGCCTACTACTTCTACCGCACCACGGCACTGTGGCGGTTGTTAGGCCGCTCGCCAACCAAGCTGATCAAGCTGTTCACCGGCGACGCGAACCTGGGGGTGGCAGGGTGGCGAGAGCAGGCCCACCCGCGCTACAGGCAGGCCGTAGAGGCTTGGGCCGCCAAACCCGTCGCTGCGCTGTCCAACTCCGAGCTGCTCGATGGGGTGTCCGCCCTGCTGGATGCTGGCACCGTCTACTACACCGCCGTGCAGTCCGTCGTGCCGATCGCGGCTACCAGCGAGATGGCCTTCCGGACCTATTACGAGCGGCTGGTCCGCCGTGCCGGCGACCCGCCGGCGGTGACGTTCCTGCTGGGCTACGACAGCGAACCCATCCGGGCCGAGAAGTCCCTCTACGACCTCGCTGCGTGGACACGGCAACACCCGGAGCTCGCCGGCGCGCTGACCCAGACCGGGCCGGATGCGCTGGCCAGCGCGATCCGCACCGGGACCGCTCCCGCCGGGGTGCCCGGCGAGCTGTGGCAGGCCTGGCACATCCGGCTGCGCGAGCACCTGCGGCGGCACGGGCACGTGGTCTACAACCTCGACTTCGCCAGCCCGGTGCCCGCCGACGACCCCGCTCCGGTACTGGACATCCTGCGGTATTACCTGCGAGGGGAGGGTAATGATCCGTACCGGCGCCAAGCCGACTCAGCCGCACGTCGCGACAAGCAGACCCGAGTGATCCAGGGACGGCTCGACCCCGTCCGCCGCGCCGGGTTCACCCGGCTGCTGCGCTGGGCCCAGTCCACCGCTCCGGTCCGCGAGGACGCCCTGGCAGATGTCGGCCTGGCCTGGCCGATCATGCGCCGCATGCTGTTGGAGCTCGGGCAACGGCTGGTTACGGCCGGGGCCATCACCGACCCAGCCGACGTGTTCTGGCTGCGCCGCGCGGAGCTCGCGCCCGGCGCCGGAGATTGCGTCCCTGCCCCGCTCACTGCTGCTGTGCAGCAGCGCACAATGCTCTGGCGCGGTCAACGGATGGCCACCGCCCCGCAGTTGCTGCCCGAGATGACCTGGATGACTCGCGCGTTCGGCTGGGCCATGCCCGCGGGTGATCAGAAGCAGGCTGGTGCCACGATCACCGGCGTCGGCGCCAGCTCCGGGCAGGTCACCGCCCCGGCTCGGGTTCTCGCCGGCCCCGAGGAGTTCGGCCAGATGCAACCGGGTGATGTTCTGGTCGCCCGCATGACAACCCCGGCGTGGACGACGCTGTTCGCCATGGCCTCCGGTGTGGTCACCGACGTCGGCGGACCGCTAAGCCACAGCTCGATCGTGGCCCGCGAGTACGGCATCCCCGCCGTGCTGGGTACCGGCGTGGCCACCCAGCGGCTGAGCAGCGGCCAGCTCGTCACCGTCGATGGTGACGCCGGCACTGTGACCCCTGCGCCAGGACACACGCCCGGCCCAAAAATCAAGCCGGACGGCCCGCACAGCAGCTAGCACCGATGGTGGATTGACGTGGCGAGACCGTGCCGTAACGTCCAATTTGTTTGCGTGATGGCGCAAGGAAGCTGGTGGAAGTCCAGCACGGTCGCGCCACTGTGAGCCAGTCACCGAGGTGGTTGGTGAGTCAGATACTTCGCCATCACGAGGCCCCACTACATCAAGGGACGCAGGATCCCTGAAGGAGGCTCACCGTGACGAGTATCCCCGTATCGACCGCCAGGCCCACTCCGGTGGTGCTGCCGGCAACCAAGGCAGCACTGTGGCTGGTGGGCACCGTGATCATCGGGTTGGCACTGTACTATTTCATCGGCATCGATCAGGGTGCGACGTCGGTGTTCGGCAGCGACATGCATATCCACGAGTTCATCCACGACGCCCGCCACTTGCTCGGTTTTCCCTGCCACTGAATTTGTTACGGGCGGACCGAATATGGCAAAACAACTCGTGCTCCGGGGCTTGCTTGCCGGCGCGATAGCCGGCTTGCTGGCTTTTGTGTTCGCGCGGATCTTCGCCGAGCCCCAAATCCAAGCAGGGATCGACTACGAGAGCGGCCGGGATGCCGCCCAGACCGCGCTGGATAAGGCCGCCGGCATGCCCACCGGACCGGCAGGGACGGATATATTCAGCCGGACCATTCAAGCCACCCTCGGCATCGGGGTCGGCATGATTCTTTTCGGTATCGCGATGGGTGCCCTGGTCGCCGTCACCTACGCCGTCTGCCTGGGCCGGGTCGGCAACCTCCGACCGCGCACCCTGGCACTGCTGGTGGCCGCGGGTGGGTTTGTGAGCTTATACCTGGTGCCGTTCGTCAAGTATCCCGCCAACCCACCGTCGATCGGGCACCCTGACACCATCACCGAACGTGGCGGGCTGTATTTGCTGATGGTGTTATGTTCCGTGGTGTTCCTCGTCCTGGCGGTGTGGCTGGGCCAGCGCTTGCAGGCGCGGTGGGGGAATTGGAATGCCAGCCTGCTGGCTGGTGCGGCGTTCATGGTCGCGACCGGCATTGTGATGGCGATGCTGCCCTCGCTGGGACACCTGGCTACCAACGCGCAGCAGTTCGGTGACCGCGCCACTGAAACACCGCTGCCGTTGATCAACGCCAGCGGCGCGATCGTCTACCCGGGCTTTCCCGCCGACGTGCTGTTCGACTTCCGGCTTTACTCCGTCGCCGCACAATTGATCCTCTGGGGAACCATCGGGCTGGTCTTCGCGCCCCAAGCCGAACGGCTCCTGCGCCCCAGCCGTCCCGCAGTTGTGGTGGGGCAAAATCCGGTCCGCGGGTGACCACAACGCGCCGCAGCGGCGCGGAAACCATCTTGGCCTCGTGGCGCTCACGGCTACCGCGCTGCGCGATCTCGCCGGATTCGGCTCGTTCTTCGTGGTGGACACGCATCTCGGAGGCTCCGTAGCGCACCAGCCGTGGCATCCGATGAGCGAACTGGTCGAAGATCCCCACATCCTCCACCATCGGGTGGCCGCCGTCCGCGCACGGCTGGCCGCCACGACCGGACGATCACCCCAGGCCGTGGAGTTGCGGGTAGCCGTGTCCGTGACACAGCTGGGTCTCGTCGCTCGCCTGGTCTCGCCGGCATTAGCGGTGGCAGTTACCACAGGGCAGCTACTGAAGCTTGATCTGGGGAGCACGCGGTGGCAACGAATGCTGGGCGGCGCTTTTCCCCTGTCGGTGCCGCTGCCCGCGGACACGGGTACCCGCGACCACGACATGAAACTTCTTGCCCACCTGGTCGCGCAGCACATTCTGAACGGACCGATCCGGGACCTCGTTCAGGCCACCCTGCCATTGTCGCTGTCCCCACGCATTCTGTGGGGAAACGTCGCCTCTGCGGTCAATGGAGCCTTGTCGATGATGGCAACCCGCCAACCACCATGGGCGCAACGATCACGGGTGCTGGCGTCACTCCTGCTGGATCAACCACCCCTGCGAAACACCAGCATCACAACAACGACAGGAGGATTCCGTCGCCGGAGCTGTTGCCTGATTTACCGGGCTGCGCCAACCGCGACAGCCGCTGTTTGCGGGGACTGCATACTGTCCCGTGATCCGCTTTGAGCCGGCCCAGCACGCCGGTGATGTCCGGATCTAGCACGATGACCGAACGTCCTGGACCAGCCGCACGAATGCGGTATTGACCGATCGGTGCCCGCAGGCAGACAGCGACAACAATCTTGCGCCGTACGGCCGCGGTCCCGCGAGGAACGGGAGGGCATCCGTTCGCGCCGGCCGGGGACGGCCAATGATGGGTGCACGGGTAGAGCAACTGGCCTCATGGGCATGCGCCGTTCGGGCTAGTTCGTTGACACTCGTCGCGCAGGAACGTCGCGTGGACGACGACGACCTGGCAACGCTCTTAGGTGTGTGGGCTGGGTATCCGCTATTTCATACGGTTCGCCGGTGCGACAGCAGCCGCAGACGGCATCACCCGTAGCGCTGACGCTTGAGGTTTGCCGGTGGTCTGCTTGATGACCAGCGGATTGCTCAGCCTCTTCTTGGCTATCTTGCCACTGGCGATGGACACCTTCGCGATCGCTGCCGTAGTCGGTGGTACCAGCCGGTTAACCGGCTGGGCTCGGTGGCGGATCTCGGCGATGTTCGTGATTTTCGAAGGCGGTATGCCGCTGGTCGGTCTGGCCCTGGGCGCATCCGTGGGACACGCCATCGGCGACACCGCCGACTACCTCTCCGGTGGCCTACTCATCGCCCTGGCCGGCTACCTGAGATGGGCCGACCGTGACGATGACGACGATGACGATGACGACGGTGAGGTCGCCAAGGCCCGGCGGCTGTCCAGCGCGCGGGGCCTGGCCCTGGTCGGGCTTGCCTTGTCAATCAGCCTCGATGAGTGGGCGATTGGTCTTGGTCTTGGCCTTGGCTCCCACCAAGGCCAAGGCCTTGTTCGACCTGCCGTCATCATCGCCGCCATCGCCGTCCAAACCCTGATCGTTTCCCAACTTGGGCTGTCGCTGGGCGCTCGCGTCAGCAACCGCCTCCGGGAACGCATCGAACACCTGACCAGCCCCGGCCTGGCCTGCCTGGGGGGCTACGAGCTCACCGGAACACTGATGAACGCCGGGTTGGTCACCGCCCTGGAAATCGCGATCGGCGCCACCCTGATTCTGGTTCTTGCCACGGTCATCATGGTGCGCCGACCCACCCAGCGCGGCACACACCCCGTTACGCAAGCATCGTCACCGTACGTGTCGTCAAACACCGCGCCCCCCGCCAAGCTGGGCGATCCCGTGCTGATTTCATCAGCGTTGGAAACACCCGGACATGCAGGTCAGGGCAAGGACGGCATCGGGTGCATCGCCTACCAGAGGGAGTTAGCTCTCCGTCCAGAGCGCGGCAGCCCGGTCACGATCGGTGGTTTTACACCACCTAACTAGGCCTGGGCAGGGTAATCCGCGTCAACTCATGAATGCGAGAAAGTGATCTCCATGAGCACAGATCCGGCCCTTGCTTCACCCCGTACCGAACGAAGCCCTGTCAACGAATGCAATACCCACACCGCCGCAGTACCTCAGCCACGCTTTCCGGAGCTGTGCCGCACCGACGATCCTCGGGGCGGAGCTGCCGCCTGGGCACTACTTGCGGTGGGTATAGCTTTGGTGACCTGTGTCTTGCTCGCAGTAACGTGGGCAACCGGAGTCTGGTAAACGACGACCGCGCTATCATCAGTCAAGCGTGCCACAAATGGCTATACATCAGTGGCGCGATCGCGGCTGCGTGCTCACGGCGACAAGCCGGCATCGCGCCACTGATGTGCACAGCCGATTACATGGAACCGCGCGGGTGTTCTCTGGGTTGCACGGCCGAGAGGGAAACGCAGGCGATGGGGTTACCCGCCTGACCCGCTTGGCCTGGAGCCGTGTTAGTCACCTCTCCGTCGTAGAGCACGACTGCCCCTGGCCCTCGGTCGGTGAAGACAAAGGGCACGGTGGTGCGTGAGGTACCCGAGCCGCTTGCATCAGTGCGCACGTCTAACCACACTTCATTGCTCGGATTGGCGTATTCCGGATTTGTCGACTTCTGCTGACCAATCGCTGTCGGACTGACGGCAGGATCGATACGGTTTTGGTAGGTCGGCCCTTCGGCAGCGGGGTTAGGAGAGCAGGCGTTGACATCCGCATGCGCTGCATAACCCCGGTTGGGCAGCAGGCCGGAGACGGTCATCTCCGCTGTGGTGGACTCATTGTGAGGCGTCATCAGGACGCTCACATGCGCTCCCGGTGGCGCCAATGCCGGGTTGTAGGTGAATGCCAGGGTGCCGGTATTGGGTCTTGCAGCCGACTCTGGGGTTGGCTGGGCCAGCGTCCCGTCAGCATGCAGGGTCATCGCCGTCACCGAGGCCAGGGAGAGGCCCTTGTAGGCACACGCCGTCGGCATGAGGGCTAGGGCGGCTGTGATTGTGGCAAGTGTGAGCCGTCGGCGCAGCAATCGACCAACGGCGCCCGGTCGGTAAGCTCCGGCTTCTGTGCGGGCAGTGTGATGCGGATCGCGCGAAGAATGTCCCCTCATAGAGGTATGATGCGGTATTTTCTTCCAGCTCACCAGGGGTAACTTTTGCAGTGCGCAGGCTTGCGACCAGGCGCCTAGCTGGCTCAGTCGGGTATCACCCGAATAGCGGTATGAAGGTGCGGGTATTCCTGGCTATCCCGATCAGCTCCCAGGCCCGTACACGAGATCAGACGCGCTAGTCATCAAACGACAACTCACCGCTTGTGTTGCACCGCTGGCCGCAAAAGGTGCAGCGCGGGTATGAAAAGGTAGCCCTTCTTCAGTGAACTGTCCGCCATGGCAAGACATCGCGCCCGAAAGTCAAACCACCGTAAAGCCGGTTCTACTGTCGCCGGCGCGGCAGCCATTAGCGCGACCGCATTGCTCGCCGGCACTGCACACGCCGACGTCAACTGGGATGCGGTGGCGGCCTGCGAATCGGGCGGGAACTGGGCCATCAGCACAGGCAACGGATTTTATGGCGGCTTGCAGTTCACCCTGTCGACGTGGCGGGCCAACGGCGGCGTGGGAATGCCTCAACACGCATCACGCGAACAGCAAATAGCCGTCGCCAATAACGTGTTGCGCACCCAAGGTATCGGCGCCTGGCCGGTCTGCGGCAAGAGGGCAGGCACACCGGTCAGGGTTGCTGCCAAGCCAGCCCCCACCGCACCAGCCCCCGTCGCAGTCGCACCAGCACCCGCCGAACCAGCGCATGCCTTCACCGGCCCGACTATCGACTACACCATAGTTCCGGGCGACACCCTCAGCACGATCGCTGCCGATCACAACGTCAACGGCGGATGGGTGCAGCTATACACGATGAACCATGCCCTGATCAGCAACCCGGACATGATTTACCCCGGCCAGGTCATCAAGGTCCCGCAGCCCTGAGCGGCGCGCCGGCAACTGGTCGTCAATCACCCCTATTGTGACCCTCTTCGGTCAACTTCCTACGCCGCCGGATGCCTGTTTCAACCCTTTTCGGCTGCCGGTATCGATCGTTCGACGGGTAGGCAAGGCGGGTGATCCCGACAATCGTGCCGACGATTCCAAGCAGCAGCAGGACGCTGGTCAGACCTAACGTAAAGACCAGAGTCTGCACTGTGATTACCCCGTTACTGGTACCGGAGGGCTTGGATCGGGCGTAGCCGGGCGGCGCGGTAAGCCGGGTAACCACCGGCGATAAGTCCGATCAGCAGGCTCACCGCAAAAGCTACCAGCACGGGCGCGGCAGACAGGACAGGGCTAAAACCTGCCAGGGCACCGGATGCGGGGTCGATGTTCGGTGCCACGGTGCGGATGGCAAGGGCCAGTCCGATACCGACTCCCACGCCGAGCAGCCCTCCGACACCGGCGAGCACGGTGGATTCCAGAAGGAACTGTTCCAGGATCGCGCGGCTGGTGGCGCCGATGGCTTTGCGGATGCCGATCTCCCGGGTTCGTTCGGTGACCGAGACCAGCATGATGTTCAACACGCCGATTCCCCCGACCACCAAAGACAGCCCGGCAACGGCCGGGGTGAACAGCACCAGGATGGTCACGATCTGATTGAAGCTCGCCAGCCGCGACCCCAGAGACTGGATCTGGAAATCTCGCATTTGAGGATTCGTGATGTGATGGCGAGCATCCAGAATGTTGTTGATTTCCGCCATGGCGGCGGGCACCCTGGCCTGCTGGGTGGCTTGCACGGTGATCTGGTTGACCTGATCACCGGTGCTGCCGATGCCCAGGCCGATGAGGTAGCGCCGGGCCGTTTCCAGCGGCACGACTGCGGTGTTGTCCTGTTGCTGACCGTAGCTGGCCATCACTCCGATGACTCGCAACAGCACATGGTTGATCTGGACGGTCTGATCCAGCGCTGCGTCGGGGTCGCGACCGAACAGGGTGCGCGCGACGCTGGGGCCCAGGACGACCACCTTGGCGCCCGAGCTGGCCTGGTTTTCGTCAAAGAAGGACCCGGCGGTGAGGGCGCGGTTGTTGGTCGTGGCCCACTGGTCAGTGGTGCCGATGACGTTGCCGGAAAGGAATTGGGCCAAGCTGGTCTGGATGGTGGTGCTGCCGGTCGAACCGGCGACAGCCGGGGTGACGGTGGCGATGTCGGCTGCACCCTGCAACGCCGCAACGTCACCTTCGGTCAGCGGCTGCGCTGTCGGGGCTCCCGGCACATCGGCAGTCTTGGGCACGATGGTGATGTTGTTGGAGATCGGTTCGATGCGCGCATCGACGGCATTTCGCACCCCCAGGCCGCACGCGGACAGCAAGACCACCGCCGAGACACCGATGATCAGACCGAGCATGGTCAGCGCAGAACGCAGCCGGTGGGCGCGCACCGCGCGCAGCGCGATCACGAACGCCTCTTTAAGGCTCATCTGTTCACCTTCCGTCCACAGCCCGGCCTTCCAGTCACACACCACACGAAGTACCTGTTACGGGCGCTGCCATGCAAGCAATCCAGCGAATCCCCAGGAAGTTTGCAGCGTATTCCCATGTTGATCACGAGATGCGGTCAACGATTACTCTTCATCGCACGGAATGAATCGCACAGAACTATTAGCTTCGCCTATCTGCGTTCTGCTGATTGCGCGTTTGGTGCTGGGCGGACGGGACGTTGTTCGTGACGCTGTCCGGCGCGGTGATCTGTGAGCCGGGCTGGCCGTCGATGCTGAATTTCCCGTCCGAAGAGGGCGTGGTTTGCTGCGTGGACGGCGGGGAACCAGCCGCCGGCGGGGAATCAACTGCTGAGCTCGTCACCGCAGGTCCCGATCGAAGCAGTAGCGCTCCCAAGGCCGCCAGGGCACTGAGTCCGGCGGCGATCAGGAATAAGTCATCAATGGCTCCCACGAACACTTGTTGCTGGGTCTGCTGGTAGAGGGCATAGATGCTCAACCAATCGGGGACCGATGGGCCACCGACGTGCGGGGTGGGGGTATTGGCGGGAACGAGAGCGGCACGTCCGGCGAGCTGTTCAGCACGCTGGTTGGTCAGGATCGCGGTAAGCACGGCCAGCCCGATCGCGCCGGAGACGCGTTGGACGACGTTGTTCAGGGCGCTGGCGGCACTGGTCCGGGTGAGCGGGATGACCGCGACCCCTCCGGTCAAAATGGGCATGAAAGCGAGACCCAGACCGGCGCCCAGCATGGTCATCAGCCACATAACGTGCGGGCGAGGGGTGTCGACAGTAAGGCTGTGGAGCAGGTAGGTGCTGACGGCCACGATCGTCAAGCCGATGGTCGCCGGCCAGCGAGGTCCGATGCGGTCATAGATCCGGCCGGCCAGCGGCATGAGCACCGCCATCACCGCTGCTTGCGGTAGCACGGTGAGCCCGGCGTTGAACGCGCCCCATCCCTGAACTAGTTGAAGGAACTGCGGAACGTAGAACAAGATCCCGTACATGACAGTCATCAGCACGGCGATCAGTACCAATGAGTTGGTGTAGGGAAAATAACGGAATATCCGGATATCCAGCAACGGATCATCGACTTCGAGTTCGATCACCACGAACAACGCCAGGCTGAAGATGCTATAGGTGTACAGGCCCAGGATCGGGTAGGAGTACCAGCCCCAGGTCTCGCCTTCGGAGGTTGCCAGCAGCAGCGTGAACAATCCGCTACCAATGGTAAGGAAGCCCAGGACGTCAAAACGCCGCCCGGCCAACCGCGGGAACTGGGGCAACACCAATGTAGCGGCCAGCGCGCCCAGGATCCCGATCGGTACGTTGATGTAGAAAATCAGCCGCCAGTTGACATATTCCACCAGGTACCCGCCCAATACGGGTCCGATTCCGGGGGCGAACACGATCCCGAGCCCGTACAGCCCCATGGCGGCTCCCAGCTGGTGGCGGGGCACGATCCGCAACAATATGGCCAGAGTGATCACCGGCAGGATGCCGCCAGGAACTGCTTGGAGTATCCGGAAAATCACCAGGCTGTTCAGGTCTCCGGCGAGCCCACACAGTGCCGATCCGCCGGCAAATGCCAGCAGCGCGAGGTTATAGAGCTGTTTTAACCCGACCCGATCCCCCAGCCAGGCGGTGATCGGCACCACCACACCCAACGTCAATGTATAACCAGTGACCACCCACTCAACATCGTCGGTGGTGCCCCCGAACTCGTTTTGGATGGTGGGGATGGCCACGTTAACGATGCTGGTGTCAAGCACCGACATGAACATCCCGATGATAAGCACCAGCAGCGGTAATCCCCATCCGCTTTGCACGTCCTGCCTGGCGGCCGCTGCAGCGGTAGGCCGAGCTGTTGCCCTGGCGGGCGAGCTCACCTGCGACTCCGTAGAGTGCTTCGTCGCTCACGCGCCGAGAAATGTACTTGCTTCACACAACTAAAGTAACAGGTTCCGATAACCCGGCAATCCGAATGAGGTTTTTCACAGCAGCTCTTGTACCGAATGCGAAAAGCTTGTCACCGTCCGTGTCGAATCGATCAATAGCGTTCAGGGTGTGGTATCCGATCAGCGTGCATCCGCTCAACGTGCATCCGCTCAACGTGCATCCGGTCACCGTGCATCCGGTCACCGTGCATCCGGTCACCGTGCATCCGATGGCTGGGGCCGGCAGTCCACCGGGATGCCCGCCGGCGTGTCCCGTGACCAGATCTCACACCAACGTCCGCTGCTCCGGCGTGCTGAGTCGCGGCGGGGACAGCAATGAGGTTTAGTTCCGCGGCTATAGGGGCATGGCATGACGGCTCACCGATGGGCGGGTTGGTCACGAACATCGTCGAGAGGAAACCGGGACGGCGGGAGGTGTCGCGGTGGATCGAGTGCTGGGTGAGGTGCTCCGCGCAGCGGTGTGGGATCGGCTGCACATGCTGGAGCAAGAGGCAAGCAGCACTGACGACGACTCCGTGTTGCTGGTGGCGCGCAGCGAGTTGCCTCGATTGGTCGCTGGGTGGCGCGCCGTGCTGGCTCATCACTCGCCGGATCTCCGGGGTCGCTGCCCGGCCTGCTCGAGCCTGTGGCGCCCCTGGGTTGCACCGTGCACAGTCTGGCTGTCCGCGTACAAGCACCTGGTCTACGCCGAGAGCATGAGCTCAGGGCGGTTTGAAGAGTCTGCCGCGTCGAGAGGTTGACCGCCGTCAGCACGAAAGCAGGTTCAGCGCTCAACGAGATGCCGAGGCGCCGGATTCGTCAGAGGGCCTGCCTCGATCCAGTCCCGGCAGTCCTTCGGCGTATTCGCACACATCGCACCTAGGCCAGGCTCTCCAGCATGGCCGCCAGCTGCCTGCTGTGGGGCTGGCAATGTTCGAGCAGTACGCGACGATGGCGGCATTGTTGTCCGGGAGCAGAGTGGCCGCCCGGTTCTACTCTTGAATAGTGAGGTGAACCATGGTTGCTGACGGGCACGGCATGAGGGGGCTTTCGCCAAGGTGACCCAGATCGCCAAACCGGTGCTGTTGACGGTAGACGATGACCCGGGTGTGTCCCGGGCGGTGGCGCGGGACCTGCGTCGCCGTTACGGCGAGCAGTACCGGGTGGTGCGGGCCGAGTCGGCGCTGGATGGTCTGGACGCGCTCAAAGAGATCAAGCGCCGGGGCGAGCCCGTTGCGGTGATCCTGGCCGATTACCGGATGCCGCAGCTCAACGGCATCGAGTTCCTCGAGCAGGCAATGGACTTGTTTCCGCGGGCCCGCCGAGCGCTGCTGACCGCCTACGCTGACACCGACGCGGCAATCCAGGCCATCAACGTCGTCGACGTGGATCATTACCTGCTTAAACCGTGGAATCCTCCGGAGGAAAAGCTCTACCCGGTGGTGGATGCGCTGGTGGAAATGTGGCGCGCCGTCGGGGACAGCAGCGTCGAGGAAACCAAGGTGGTGGGGCACCGGTGGTCCGCGCCGTCATTCAAGGTGCGGGATTTCTTGGCCCGCAACGCGGTTCCGTACCGCTGGTACAGCGTGGAGGAACCGGAGGGTCAACGGCTGCTCGACGCGGCTGGGCTGAGTCCCGCGGACATCCCCGTTGTGATCACTCCGGAGGGTCGATCCCTGCGCCAACCCACCGGCGCCGAAATCGCCGCCGCGGTGGGGCTGTCCACCCAACCGGCGGCCGAATTCTATGACCTCATCGTGGTCGGTGCCGGTCCGGCGGGTTTGGGTGCGGCGGTCTACGGCGCCTCCGAGGGGCTCCGCACGGTGCTGGTGGAGCGCCTGGCCAGTGGCGGGCAGGCCGGGCAGAGCTCCCGGATCGAAAACTACCTCGGTTTTCCCGACGGAGTGTCGGGCGCGCAGCTGACCGATCGGGCCCGGCGGCAGGCGCAGAAGTTCGGCGCGGAGGCGTTGTCTGCCCGCGAGGTCGTCGGGTTGGTGGCCCGTGGATCGTCACGGGTGGTGCAGTTCGGTGACGGCAGCGAGCTCGCTGCGCACGCCGTGGTCCTGGCCACCGGCGTCTCCTACCGTGCCCTGCACGCGCCCGGCGTCGCCGAACTCACCGGCCGCGGCGTCTACTACGGCTCGGCGATGACCGAGGCTGCCGCCTGCGCCGGTCAGGACGTCTGCGTGGTCGGTGGCGCTAACTCCGCGGGTCAGGCCGCGGTGTTCTTCTCCCGCCACGCCCGCCGAGTCGCCTTGCTGGTGCGCGGCGATTCGCTGGCGAAGTCGATGTCGCATTACCTCATCCAGCAGCTGGCCACCCTGGAGAACGTCACGGTGCGCACCTGCACCCAAGTCACCGCGGCGCATGGTGATGAGCACCTGGAGCGCATCAGCCTGCATGACACCCGTTCCGGCACCACCGAAGACGTTGCCACCGAGCACCTGTTCATCTTCATCGGCGCGGCGCCGCGAACCGACTGGCTAGACGGGGTGGTCGATCGAGATTCGCGTGGATTTATCAAGACCGGACCGGATCTCCTCGTCGACGGGCGCCGACCACCCGGGTGGGGCTTGGACCGCGACCCCTACTACCTCGAATCCAGCCTGCCGGGGGTGTTCGTGGCCGGTGACGTGCGCGCCGAGTCCGTCAAGCGGGTCGCCTCGGCTGTCGGTGAGGGAGCCATGGCGGTGACGTTGGTGCACCGCTACCTGGAGGATCAATGACCAGCACTGCCCCACGGCTGTCCCACACCGAGCTGCGTGAGCTGTTTCTGTTCACCGACTTGACCGACACCCAGCTGGACTGGGTTCGCGACCATGGCGACATCGTGCCGATCAGTGACGGCGAGATCGTGGTCCGCGAAGGTGAGCCGGCCCGCTGCTTCTATGTGCTGCTGTCGGGAACGATCCGGATGACCCGGCTGGTTTCCAGGGAGGAAGTGGAGATCACCCGCACCGACCAGCGCGGGTCCTACTTCGGTGCCGTCCAGTTCTACCTCGGTGATCAGGTTGACCAGATCTACTCGGCATCAGTGCGGGCGCTGAGTGATGGCACGGTTCTGGCGCTGCCCAGCCGCGAGTTCCGTGAGGTGTTCCACCGCTGGTACCCCATGGCGGTGCACCTGCTGCAGGGCCTTTTCGTCGGCCTGGCCAATACGAACGCCCTGGTCGGGCAGCGCGAGCGGCTGCTCGCCCTGGGCAAGCTGTCTGCCGGGTTGACCCATGAGTTGAACAACCCGGCGGCAGCAGCCAGCCGGGCGGCTGAGACCTTGCGGGAACGGTTGGCCGGGATGCGGCACAAGCTGGCTGCGCTCGCCCAGGGCCGGCTGGACAAGACCATGCTGTGCTCCCTGACCGAGCTGCAAGATCGATTCGTGGACCTGGGGGACAGCGCACCGACGCTGACCGCGCTGCAGACCGGTGACCTCGAAGACGAGCTGGCCGACTGGCTCGACGACCACCAGATCAGCCAGGGTTGGGACTTGGCGGCGGTGTTCGTCGCGGGTGGGTTGCGAGTGCCCGACCTGGAGGAAGTCGCTGCCGCCGTGCCCGACGAGTCGCTGGAAGGCGCGCTGCGCTGGCTGGCCTACACGGTGGAAACCGAAAACCTGCTCCGCGAGATCGGTGACGCCATCGGGCGGATCACCGCGCTGGTGGACGCCGCCAAGCAGTACTCCCAGCTGGATCGCGCCCCGTACCAGGACATCGACCTGCATGACGGCCTCGACGCCACCCTGGTGATGCTCGCCCGCAAGCTCGGCGACGGCGTCCGGGTCGTCAAGGACTACGACCGCGAGCTACCCGCCGTACCCGCCTACCCGGCCGAGCTCAACCAGGTGTGGACCAACCTCATCGTCAACGCCATCGACGCCATGCAGGGGCAGGGCACGCTCACCGTTCGTACCGCCCGCGACGGCGAGTACGCTCTCGTCGAGATCGGTGACACCGGATCCGGTATCCCACCCGATGCCATCCAGCGGATCTTCGAGCCTTTCTTCACCACCAAACCCGTCGGTCAGGGAACCGGGTTGGGACTCGACGTCAGCTGGCGGGTGGTGGTCAACCGGCACCACGGAGACATCCAGGTGCAATCCCGCGCCGGTGATACCCGGTTCCGAGTTCGCCTTCCGCTGCGAGAACCGGCGCAAAGATCGTAAGATCAATTGCTGGAGGAAATGATGGGGGCGAAGTCTACGGCGGTCACTGCACCTGGGGCATTGCCGTTACTCGGTCATACCTTGTCAGTATTGCGTGATCCGCTGAGCTTTTTGACCTCCCTGCCCGCCCACGGTGATTTGGTACGTGTCCGGTTCGGTCCCTTCGAAGCGATTGTGGTGTGCACACCGGAGTTGGTACGCCAGGTTCTGCTCAATGACCGCGTCTTTGACAAGACCGGACCTTTCTTTGATCGCGTCCGGGAGGCATTCGGTGATGGGCTGGCGACGTGCCCGCACAGCCTGCATCGGCGGCAACGGCGCCTGATTCAACCCACGTTCCACCCGGCGCGGTTTCCTGGCTATGCCCAGATCATGGCCAAACACATCGCCGAGGTCACCGCATCCTGGCAACATGGCCAGATCCTCGACATCTTGCCCGAGATGACGACATTAAGCGCCAGAATTGCAATCGACACCATGTTCTCTGACGCACTGCCGCCAGCCACGCTGCACGCAGTGATCAACGATCTGCACGCTCTGCTGGCAGGCATCTACACGCGCTCGATCGTCCCGCCACCCTTGGACAGGTTCCTTCTTGGCAGCAATCGCCGTTTCGACCAAGCCCGGACCCACTTACAAGACATTGTCCGTGGCGTGATCGCCGACCGCCGGGCCGGGGGCGCCGACTGTGGCGATCTGCTCTCAGCGCTGTTGGCCGCCCGCGACCCAACAGAAAGCCAGGGACTGTCCGACAGCGAGATCGTGGATCAGGTCAGCACGTTTTTCCTCGCAGGCTCGGAAACAACCGCCAATGCCTTGGCATGGGCGGTCTACCTGCTGGCCTGTCACCCCGACGTCGAACAGCAACTCCACGCAGAAGTCGATGAGGTTCTCGGACGGGCAGCGGCCCGTTTCGAGGACCTGACAAAACTGGGGCTGGCCAGCCGGGTCGTTACCGAGACACTGCGGATGTATCCGCCTGCCTGGTCACTGGCTCGCACCGCCACCACCGATACGTACCTGGGGGAGCATCCCATCCCCGCGGGCACCATCCTGATCTACAGTCCCTACCTGCTCCACCACCTGCCCGACTGCTATCCCGATCATGATCGGTTTGACCCCGACCGCTGGGTTGAGGGCCACCATGCGCCGCCACCGCGCGAAGCCTTCATCCCCTTCGCTGCCGGGGCGCGCAAATGTATCGGCGATACGTTCGCCGTCACCGAGGCCACTTTGGCCCTGTCCACCCTCGCCGCGCGCTGGCGCTTGCAGCTGCTTCCCGGCCAGCACGTCCGACCCTCGCGATCTGCCGTGCTGTATCCACGCGGCCTGCGGATGCGCGCAACTCGACGAGCGAACGGTGCCGGCTAGTTGCTCTTCGTCGGTTCAGCGAGGATTTGGCCGCGTAATGGATCGTCGTTATCAAAGAGGTTTGGCAGTTGCCGACGGTAGCGGGCGCGATCAACCGACTTGAGGTGTTCAAACTCGGGCGGACGAAATAGCCCGTGCAGGCTGCAGCGGGGAGCGACCGAGCCGGCCGCGTCCAGCAGGGCATTGACGGCCTGGCGAGCACTCTCGTTCGCTCCTTCCATAGACGTGACGTTGACGTTGGTACGGACCCAGTCGCCGGCAAGGAACAGATTCCGGATCGCTGTGGCGGATTCGGGCCTGTTGGCCCAGGAGCCGACGTTCTGGATAAACAGTGGCTCGCTGTTGGCCACGTTCGGAGTGCCGGATCCGGTGATGGCGGGGTCGAGAAACCAGGAATGAAGAAGATCGTCGGTCAGCGTATCGTCACCGGTATCGTTGAGATGAGCCTTGATCTGCGCCCACACCTCTTGAGCTATCTCGTCGGGAGTGCATTCTTTGGCAGGTTTGTTGATGACGCTCCCGACAGTAACCCAGTCGGAGATTACGGTGGACAAGCAGTCCAGAACGGTGCCATCGCCGTAGTCGCGGAAGCTACGCCGCCAGAACTGGGCTTCGTTGCTCGAGATAAGCGACCACGGTGAATCGACATAATTGACATGCCCTGTTAGCGGTAGCTTGCGCCGCAGATAGAACATCAATCCGTTCATCCAGTCGGTACGGAGTTGGCATGCCCTTCCCAGGTCAGGGTCGGCGGCAAGTACTTCCGGGCTGAGCAGCGGCACGAAACGGTCGACCGGTATCGCCGACAGGAACCAATCCGCGGTAACGGTCCGGGTTTGTCCGGAAGGCTCACGTACCGTCACCGCGGATATCCTATTATCCGTCAGGTGAAATCTCTCGACTTTATCGCCTACGCGGAATTCAACACCGAGCGCACGCAGATGGGCCACCCATGGCTCGATTAATCGCTCATTGGTTGGCCCATCGAGCACTCGGTCCACGCTGCCGCCAGGCTCGTTGCCTCGACCCAGGAAACTCCATATGATGGCTTCGCTGATCAACCCGATGGTATGCGTGCTTGCCTCGCGCGACTTGGTGGCGACCAAGTTCCGGGTGGCACCGTCTGCAAACAGCCGGCGGTAGTCTTGCGACATTTTGTCGGCGCGAAGGAAGTCGTTCCAGGTGACATGCTCCCACTGGCCGAATCGACGCTCGTCACAGCTCGTCACGTACACAAGGACCCGGCGGGCGAAGTAAACAGCCTCCTGAGCAGGCAGCCGGAAAGCTTCGACGATCCCCGCCGCGATGGTCTCGACCAAACTTTCTGGCGTGTATGGCACCGAATCACGCGAGAACGGGAACGGCAAGGGAACCGTGAAATCAGGACCACCCGAACGTGAGATCCGGTATGCCCTTACGTGCACCAAGTTACTCCAGGTGCCCTGTTGATTACCGGTGAATGGGATCCGACGCATGGTGTCACCAAGGTTCCAATAAAAACCAGGAAAGAACCGGAATCCATGCTCGCCAGGCAGCGGCCCACGCCCGCCAGTCGCACTCTGTGGCACCGGGATGCTCCGCGCTTTCCCGCCGAGCTCCTTGCGCTCGTAGACCGTAACCCGGAAGTTCCGCTCGGCCAGTTCGAGCGCCGCAGACAACCCAGCTACCCCGCCACCCAGTACGGCCACCCGCGGTCCGGACGGTGCTGCCCCAGCCGATGCCGGTGCACCCACCAACCCGGACACGGTCGCCAAACCCGCCAGTGCCGTGTCGCGGAGAAACTGCCTGCGCGTCCGACCTGTATGGACTGGATTTCTGCGCATATCCGCTGCTCACCCCGCCGGCGCTGTCGTTAAGTGACGACCTGGACACAGGCAGTCACTCCCGATTCCGGCGCGGCACTCTATCGCGATTGATTGCTGGGCTTATCCGCCGGGACGCGAGGGAGGCTGCGCGACAGCCAGAGGCCGGTCCGGCTGCTCTCGGTCCGCGCACCGGAGGCAGCCGGACCTAGCTCGTGGGCTTGCCGCTCTGGCACCGTGGGCAGATCTGGTCAGGATCCGGTGGCGACGCGGCTAGCGCGAGACGGTCATAAGGCAAGGGTCGGGGTTTGAAGACCGCGCCACAGACGGCAATCACCTGCCCGTCGGGCTGCAGATCGCCGTAGTGGGTGTCCCGGTCGGACAGCGAACGCAGGTACCACGGCATGAGACGTCCCCCCATGTTCCACTTGTCCGGTACATACCGTTTGCACGTGCTATTGCACGTACGGAGAGGTATCCCGGTCAAGAGGCCTGGCAGGGTGGCTTGACGGTGACGCGGCCACGCCGCTGCTCACCGAAGTCGAAGCACGGCCGCCCAGGACCCGCAAGGCCCATCGATCAGTACCGGCGGCTCCGCGTCAAGGTCGGCTAGCGCGGGAATCCGATCCGCCGAGACCAGCACGACCCGGGCGCCTGCCTCGGCAGCGACAGCCACGATGTCGTGCGCCGGGAGCAACGGATTCGCCGGCAGCGGCAGCGCAACCTGCTGCATCACTCCGGCGAATGCCTCGATGAAATCGGGACCGTCGGGCAGCATAACGAGTACCCGGTCATCGGGATGCACGTTGACCTTTCCCACTGCGGCAGCGACCGCGAGGGCCTGATCGCTCAGCTTGCGGTAACTCATGAATTAGCCATCGGGATAAAATGACACTAAATGGCCCAGGCCGAATTGCCTGGTTTGGTAAGCGCGGTCTGCGGAGATTTGACACCGGCAACCGCTCCGCTGGCTGCGGAGCAGCTCTGCCCAAAAACCCTATCCGCGACTTCGGACGCTGATCGTCATCCTCACGGGCCATCTCGCTCCTACCTCGATTGATGTAGCTGCCCTACATCACCTGATGTATCTGGGATACCGGGTGAAGTTGCTGCGACGGATGAACCACAGAGCAGGTGAAAACAGCATAACCGGCCCCGCTGAGCAGGAGGCCCGTATGCCCACGCGCGCAGGCTGATCAATGTCGCTGGGTGGCATCGTGGTTTGAGACGTCTAAGTTCGCCCGGCGCTGCCGGTGTCATTTGTTCGCCGCACCGTAACCAGGAGTACGGCAGAGCACCGTGCACGAGCCTCGGCCTTGTCGCCACAGCGTAGAGTGGATCTTGCCGCTGTCTGTGCACTGATCCACCGGAGGTGACGGTGAGCACCGGGGTGCTGGTATTCGACGGGCGCTGCGGATTCTGCACCCGCAGCATTGGATGGCTGCGCAGCCTGGATCGGCACCGGCGGGTCGAGCTGCTGCCGCTGCAGCAACCAGGCGCCCCGGCCCGGGTAGGAGCGACAGTCGAGGAATGCCTGGCGGCAGTGCGCTGGCAGGGCGCCGACTCGTCCCGAGCCGCAGCGGCCGAAGCGATCAATGCCGCATTGGCCGCGGCCCTGGGCACCCGCGCCCCGCTGGTGGTGTACCGGCTGACTCAGCACGCGCAGGAGTGGCTGTACCAGTGGGTGGCCAACAACCGCTACCGATTCCCCGGCGCCATCCCATGGTGCGAACGTCGCCCGGCCGACTGCCAGTAGCGAACGGCATATCGCTGGGGATGCCCGCGCTTCGGTTACTCGCGCGCTTCGGTTACTCGCGGATTCGGATGAGCGCCGGTACGGCATGGACTGGATTGCGGCGCGGGGATCCACCCAGCCAGGGTGGTGGGTGGAATTGCGGAATGCCGCCGGTCATGTCGATGCGCCAGTCGGAATGGTGCAGCAGTCGGTGGTGACGGCCGCAGAGTGCCACACAGTTGGTGAGGCGGGTAGCTCCTCCCTGGGCCCAATGAACAACGTGATGAATGTCGCACCAGCGGGCCGGGACAGCACAGCCAGGAAAGGCGCAGCCGCCGTCGCGCAGGATCACCGAACGGCGAATCGCTGCCGGCACGATGCGGCTGGCACGCCCGACGTCGAGCGGTTCACCACGGAGCCCAGCACCACCGGGATGATTTCGGCGTCGCAGGCGATGCGGCGTGCGGTCTCGGCGTTGATCGGGCCACCGAGCGCCATCAATGCGGAGCCGATGCGGCCCTGGAGCACGGGCAAGCTGACTGTGACGACAACATGCGGGGCACTGGCCACCTTCGGTGGGAAGTTCCCCGCTGTCCAAGGCGCGCTGGGCCAGGTCGACAAGAGCGTCGGCGTCGCGCTGGGCTGCGGTGCGCAGGTCGACTTCGACGTCGGTGGTGGGTCGCGGCGCGGCCAGCGGGCTCAGCGCCGACCGCAGGATTTCGGCGGCTTCCCGGTCGAGCCATCCGCTCAGCTCATAGCCGCCGTCACGGTCATGCCAACGCAGATGGCGGCGGGCCTCCGGCTGGTCCTTCGGCGGCCGGCCGTCTTGATCGAGGTAGGCCAGCATCCGTCTGCCCAACACTGCCAGCTGGCTCGCATCCAGAATGCGGGCCTGCCGGGCCAACTCGGCCTCAACCTGCACGCGCTGTTGGGTGTCGATATGCGTCGGGATGCGCATCATGACGGAGCGAATCACCGCCACATCCGCCGCGCCGATGGCATGCTCGCCACTGCAACCGCGGTCTCGGGAAGTCGCGATTCCAACGACGCGCCATCCAGTCCACGGGTCGGTAGGACATCAGCCGCGGCGTCGACTCGCGCCCGCGCCTCACTCCGCGGCACGCGCGCGACGGCTCGCACCAGCTCGGCCGTGGACCCGTACCCCTTAGCCGTGGCAATACCACGGGAATCGATTTCTCCAACGACTGCCAACATCTGCGCCCACGTGGCATGCAATGGGGTTTCCAGCGCACCCAGATCGGCAAGCAGCTGTTCATCACTGCTTTGCCACACCGGCGCCACCGACATAGCCCGACTGTAGAGCAGGACTCTGACAATCTCGGGCGACAACGTGGCCAACCCGACAGCGTGGCCAATCCTGACGGCAAGCTCCTCCCACCACGGCACGAACTCTTTACTCCAGGATTGAGTCGTTGCCCTCGGTGCGCCGGGAAGAACGAGCAGGCCACGCCATCGCAGGATGGCAACACGATCGGCGACAAACCGGAAAATCTTGTAGCAAGGGTATTAACCGCCGGTCACCGCGACTCTTGGTCGGTGTAAGCCAGCGCCGCTCCGCGAGGCTCATACAGCTGACCGGAGCGCACATAGCTACCGAACAGGAGCATCATGAGCGTTATCGAACTCGTTCAAAAAAGCGTGGACGAGTGGAACAGAAAAGACAAGAAAGCATTTCTCGAAAATTTTACCGAGGACTCGAAGATTGTCGGGCCGGATGGGACGATCGTGCACGGCCTGTCAGGGGTTGAAAAATTCTGGGAGCTCTGGCAGGGCGCCTTCGCAGACAACAAGGGCACGATCAAGGATATCTTCGGCGCGGGTGACCGGGCTTACGCCCAGCTGACCATCGAGGCCACTCACACCGGCGCCCTGCCGCTTGCCAACGGCAGACAGATTCCGGCCACCGGCCGGCACACATGCCTGCCGGTCATTCAGGTTCACACCATTCATCACAACAAGTTTATGGTCTCGCGCATTTCCTTCGATCGATTCGACCTGTTCACCCAGCTCGGTCTCATGCCCGTAACCCGTAGCGATTCCCACTGAAAGGACCGCGAGCAGAATCTACGGCACGGTGGTGAGCTCAGGTTGTTCTGCGCCGTGGGGTATGTCGATGCGCTCCTCACCCGTGCGCAATGCGCGCAGGATCACCTGGGCTACGTACTCGGGCCGGTGCGCGACCATCCCCGGCCGAGCTTCCTTGCCCACCTGGTAGCGGCCATCGCCGAACTCGGTCCCCGTGATCGACGGCAACACCAGCGACACCACGATGCCGTCAGCCTCCAGTTCCTTGCGGGAAACCAACGTCAGCATGTTGACCGCAGACTTCGTCGCGGCATATCCGCCCACACCCGGCGGCACCATTCGCGTGGTGCCCGAGCTGATGTTGACCATCCGGCCGGACCGTTGAGCCCGCATCGCCGGCAAGACGGCCTGTGTCATGGCCACGATGCTGACCACGTTGAGGGCCAGTACGCGGGTGAACTCGTCAAGGTCCAGCTCATCCAGACGCCCGTACAGGCTGACACCGGCGTTGTTGACCAGCCCGTCGATGCGACCGTGCCGGTCCAACGTCGCCTCGACCAACCGCTGGATCGCCGCACGGTCGGTGACATCGGTAGGCACCGCCAGCGCGCCGGCGAGTTCGCTACTCAGACCTTCCAGCCGGTCACCACGGCGGGCCGCCAGGACGGGATGCGCACCGACTTGATGCAGCAGCCGCGCTGTCGCCGCACCGATCCCCGAGGACGCCCCGGTGGCGATCACAATCTTGCCTGCTGGATCCCATCGCTGCACAACCCCATAGTGCCTGCGATGGCAGCCAGCAGCACGCTACCTGGAGATCATCTCGCCAGCAGGACATCCACCGCAGCGTCACCGACAATGTCACGTGACTTATCGCCGGGGGATGGAGTGCGGCATGGAGATCGGATACACCCTGATGACCGAGCAATCGGGGCCGAACGACCTGGTGCGCTACGCGGTGGCCGCCGAGCAGGCTGGATTCACCTTCGAGGTCTGCAGTGATCATTACTTCCCGTGGTTGGACGCGCAGGGCCACGCACCAAATGCATGGACCGTGCTGGGCGCGGTTGCGCACGCGACCGAACGAGTCGAGCTGATGACCTATGTGACCTGCCCGAGCATGCGGTACCACCCCACCGTGGTAGCCCAGCAAGCGGCCACGATGGGGCTGCTGTCGGACAACCGGTTCACCCTGGGCCTGGGATCGGGAGAGAACCTCAACGAGCACGTGGTAGTGCACGGCTGGCCGCCGGTCTCAGTGCGCCACGAGATGCTCGTCGAGGCGGTGCACATCATCAGTGCGCTCTTCGACGGCGGCTATGTGACCAGACGCAGCCCCTTCTACCACGTCGACTCGGCGAAGCTGTGGGATCTGCCGGCGCAGCGGGTGCCGATCGCCATCGCAGTGTCTGGTGCTGAGTCGTGCGAGTTGTTCGCCCCGCTGGCCGACGACATGGTCGCCGTCGAGCCGAACGCCGAGTTGGTCAAAATGTGGGACGCCGCGCGCCCCGGAAAGCGCACCAGCCGCCGGATCGGCCAGTTGCCGATCTGCTTCGACACTGATCGGCAGGCTGCGATCGCTCGGGCCCACGAGCAGTTCCGTTGGTTCGCCGGAGGCTGGAAGGTCAACGCCGAGATGCCCTCCACTGCCGGATTCGCCGCCGCGACGCAGTTCGTTCGACCGGACGACGTCGCCGACAACATCTCCTGCGGGCCTGACGTCGAGGCACATGTTGCGGCAGCCCGATCCTTCGCCGAGGCGGGATTCACCCACCTCGCGCTGGTACAGATCGGCGGCGCGCCGCAGCACCAGGAGCCATTTTTCGACTACGCCCAGGACAAGCTGCTGCCCGCGATGCGCGCCGAGTTCACCTAACGTCCGGGTTGGGCAGTAGCAAAATCCGACCTCTACCGCAGTCTGGATGCAGACTGCACTTATCGAGGCCTCTCAAACAGCATTCTGCATCCAGACTGCAGTAGTTTGAGTCGCCCAACTTTGGAGACAGCGTTCATGACGGCAAACGAGCAACTGAGCACGTATCTCAACGACCACCTGGGTGGCGCCAACGCTGGCGTGGAGATGGCTCGTCAGCTTCACGACGAGATCCAGGGAGAACCGGAGGCCGAAGTGCTCGGCCGGCTACCGGAAGAGATCGAAGAGGACCTCAACACGCTGCGGGATCTGCTCGAGGCGATGGGCGCCACTGACCATCCCATCAAGCAGGCCGCAGGGTGGGTGGCGGAAAAGGCCCACCGGCTGGCAATCGCGGAGCCTCGCACCGGAAGTCCGTACCTGAGCCGGATGCTGCAGGCCGAAACCCTGGCCCTGGGAGTGGAAGGTAAGCGTTGCCTCTGGCTGGCTCTCAGCGAGGTCGCCTCCTCCTACCCGCATCTCGCCACCGTTGACCTGCAAAAGCTCCTCGACCGGGCGGAAGATCAGCGGCGGCGCCTTGAGGTGGTGCGGCGGGCTGCGGCGCGGCGAGCCTTCGCGACGGACGACTAGCGCGCGACCAGGCGAAGCGCGATCAGCCCCAGGCGAAGCGCCTGGTATCCAGCGGCGGGCTTCCGTGGCGTCGCCATGCCCAGTTCAACGTCGCCACCACGCCTTCGATCCATCCCGGGCGGCTGCGCAGCCGGGCAGGCAGCGGGCGGCTCCCCGCCAGTTGCCCTGCAACGTGACATTCCGCCTCTATCAAATCGCCGTAGGCGACCTGGGTCCGTCGCGTTACCGGCGACGGTGCGAGGTGCCACGGTTCGGTCTTCGGCTCCACGATCGCCAACCAGCGGCAGGTTTCCACCACGCCGGCGCCGTACCAGTCGGGTACACCGCGCCGCAGCTGCTCGTCGTGACACTGCTCCGCTGCCTGCCACAGCGCGACAAACTCGGCCCGCGAGACCCGCAGATTGCCCGCAGGAATCTTGGCGACGTCGGCTGGTGACACCTTCACGCCTTCGATACTCACATGTCCAATAACGGACATCCAAGCACCGCACCGCAGCGTTTTCACAGGGGTAACAATTCTGTAACGCAATCCTGTTAGTGAAGAATTAACCACGAATTGTAACGGCAACCGTCCGGGATCAGGCGCTGCGCTCGGTGATGCCAAGCAGATGAGCGGTCAGCCAATGCACGGTTTCCCGCACGAACACCGCCCGGTTAGCAGTACTGAGAATTTCGTGCCCGTCGCCGTCCAGCACCAGGTAGCCAGGGGAGGCGCCATGGTCGCGTAGTGCTGCGACGAGTTGCTCGGCCTCAATGATCGGTACATTGGTGTCGTACGCGCCGTGCACCACCAGGAGCGGAGCCCTCAGCTGCCCGATGCTGTGGATCGGCGACAGCTCACGCAGAAGTTGCGCATCCCGTCGTGGATCCCCGTATTTGGTCACTGCCGCGGCAGCGATCCATGGCTCGGTATGCGCGAAAAACGTGTGAAAATCTGAAATACCGCACACGTCGATGCCGACCCGGAATAGCGTGGGATAAGCCACCATCGCGGCAAGGGTGAGGTAACCACCGTAGGAGCGGCCGCCGCAGCCAATCGCGCCGGGATCGGCGAGCCCGGCGTCCACCAAGTACCGAACCGAATCGGCGACATCATCGATCGCGGCGAACCGAAGATGGCCGATGTCCGCATTGACGAACCGGTGCCCAAAGCCTGATGAACCGCGCACGTTGGGCGCGAATACCGCGACGCCGTGGCTGACCAACGCTTGATAGAGCGGGTTGAAAACGGGCCGCTCCTGCGCCTCCGGACCGCCGTGCAACCAGATCAGGGTGGGCACCGGCCCCAAGGCCCCGGCTGGCCGGTAAAGCCACCCGGATAGCCGCAGACCGTCTCGGGCCTGCCAGCGGTGTATCTCTGGCCGGGCTGGCGCATCCAGCGGCCACGGGGCAGCCGATGACGGAGCCATCCGCATCGGCTCAGCCGGGTGCAGCGGGTAGCGCAGAACGTGCGGTGGTTCGGCACTGGATTCCACGGCGAGAACGAGCGACCCACCGTCCTGGGCGAAGGCGCAGCCCGTCACCACCTCGGCCGGAGGCGGCAATACCCGATGCTGCCCTCCAGCCAGGTCAATGAGCTCCAGCTCGCTGCGCCCGTCGACGTTCCACACCGCGAGGATCGCGCGGCCAGTGGGCTCGAGGGCAAACCCGTCCAGCTCGACGCCCTCGCGTGCGGCCACCAGTTGGGCAGCATCGGTATAGCCAGCGGCCACTCGAGGCAGCGCCAGCAGCGCGGCGAACTCGCGACCGGCGTCGGTATGCAGGTAAATCATCCGGCTGTCAGGGGCGAAACGAGCGTCGGCGACGGTGGCATCGGCACCGAGCAGCTCAACGTAGCTGCTGGCCCGGGTGTCAATGAGCAGCAACCGGCGAGCACCGCGGCGGCCGACCCGCACCACGGCGTAACGCCCATCGTGGCTGAAGGTGCACACCACCGCCGCGGAACCGCTCACCAGAGGGTGGCGACGTCCGGAGCACACGTCGACCGCGTACGCGGTAAGCCAGGCTGGGTCGCCTGCACTGCTTTCCACCAGACCGACGACATGCCCGCCGGGCTGCCAGGGACCAAGCGACGCCACGCCCGCCGCAGTTCCCGCGACGATGCGGGCATCGGAGCCGTCTGGCCGCAGGGCACGGACCACAGTCCGCTCGCCGCCGCTGGCCGCCGTCGTCAGGCACAGCCACTCACCATCGGGTGACCAACTGACCGCCCGTACATAGTCCGGGCCGGTGTCCAGCCGCGCGGGTGCGCCCGGCTCAGCGACCGGGGTCAGCCAGACCCGGGGAGCGCCATCCCGGTCCGAGACCACAGCAAGGGTGCGGCCATCGGGGGACAGCACCGGCGAGATACAGGTCTCGGCAGCGAGCCAGTCAAGACCCGGCGACGCAGCAGCGAGCCAGTCAAGACCCGGTGACGCAGCAGCGAGCCGGTCTCGCCGGCGACGCGCAAGGTCACTGGCTCTCTCCGAGCTCGCATCCACCTAGATCTTCCTTTCCTGCAACCACATTTCCAGCAGGGCGACCTGCCACAAGGCGTTGGATCCCAGCGTTGTCCGCTCAGTGTTGGGACTGGCAAGCATGCGATGCAACCAGTCCGAGCGGAATAGACCCCGATCCTTGGCCACAGGATCGGTCACGGCGTCACGGACCCGGTCCAGGAACGAACCTGACAGGTGACGGATGGCCGGTACCGGGAAGTACCCCTTGGGCCGATCGATGATCGTATCCGGGACCACCCCGCGGCTGGCTGCTTTCAGCACGCCCTTGCCCCCGCTGGCGAGCTTGAGCTCCGGCGGGCAGGCGGCCGCGAGTTCGACCAGCTCGTGATCGAGGAATGGGACCCGCGCTTCGAGTGCCCACGCCATGGTCATGTTGTCTAGCCGCTTGACCGGGTCATCGACCAACATGATCGTCGTATCCAGCCGTAACGCCGCATCCAGCGCTGTGTCGGCCCCGGGAGCGGCAAAGTGGTCGTCGATGAACATCTGGCTGTGGTCACTTTCGGCCAGCCACTCGGGCTCCAGCAAGTCGCTCATCGAGGTGTGCGGTCGGTCGACAAACACCGCCGCGTACGCTGCGGCGGCCCGGTCTCGCGGCACGTTGGCCAGCGGTGGGTACCAGTCGTAGCCGGCGAACACCTCGTCGGCTCCCTGCCCGGACTGCACCACGGTCACCGAGCGGGAAACCTCCTCGGCCAGCAGGTAAAAAGCGACACAGTCATGGCTGACCATCGGTTCGCTCATCGCCTCGATGGCCGCGTCCACCGCCGGCAGGAGACGATCTGACGGGATCATGATCTTCTGGTGATCGGTGCCGAAATGCGCCGCGACCAGGTCGGAGTACTGGAATTCGTCCCCCGACTCCCCACCGGCAGCCTCGAACCCGACGCTGAACGTGCGCAGCTGCTGGCCGCCCTCCGCCAGCAGTGCCACCACCAGGCTGGAGTCGATCCCGCCGGAAAGCAGGATGCCCACCGGGACGTCGGCCACCATACGACGCTCCACTGCCAACCGCAGCGCAGCCAGCACCGCTGCCGGCCAGTCGGTGATATCGGGGTGCCGGGGTAGATCGGCATGGCGGGAGAACGCCGGACGCCAGTAGTAGCGGTCCTCGGAGCGGCCGTCGGGGTGCACGGTGCGGACCGTGGCCGGTGGCAGCTTCTCCACTCCGGCGAGGATCGTGCGGGGGGCGGGCACGACGGAGTGGAAGCTCAGGTAGTGGTGCAAGGCCACCGGATCGATCGAGGTGTCCACCCCGCCGGCGGCGAGCAGCGCGGGCAGCGTGGAAGCGAAGCGCAACCGGTGTCCGGTCCGGGCCAGGTACAGCGGTTTGATACCGAGCCGGTCCCGGCCCAGCACCAGGCGCCCGCTGTCACGTTCGAGTACCGCGAAGGCGAACATGCCGAGGAAGCGATCCACGCAGTGAGTGCCCCACCGGTGGTAGGCCTTGAGCAGTACCTCGCTGTCGGAATCCGAGAAAAAGCGGTAGCCGTCGGCGAGCAGCTCGGCACGCAGCTGGCGATAGTTGTAGATCAAGCCGTTGAACACCACGGTCAGCCCAAGCTCTGGGTCGACCATGGGCTGCACCGCCCGATCGGACAGGTCGATGATCTTCAGCCTCCGGTGACCGAGCGCGGTGCGCCCACCCGCATGGATGCCCCAGGCATCCGGGCCGCGGCGGTGCAGCGCGGCCGTCATGGTGGTAACCGCATCGACGTCGGCCGGAACGTCGTCGAACCTGATCTCTCCGGCGATACCGCACATCAGCAAGCTCCTTTCACCGCAGCAGGATCCAGGTGTCCTTCGCTCACCGCAGGATCCGGGTGTCCTTCGCTCACCGCAGGATCCAGGTGTCCTTCGCGCCGCCGCCGCGCGACGAATTGACGATCATGCTGCCGCGGGAGGCAACCCGGGTCAGAGCAGCGGGCGGCACTTCAGCCCGTTCACCGAGCAGGACGAACGCGCGCAGGTCGATCGCGCGCGGCTCCAGGTGCGTGCCGGCAAAGGTGGGATGCGTGGACAGGGACACCAGGTCCTGGGCGACCCAGTTCTCCGGATGTGCCCGGACAGCGGTGGCCAGTTCGGCCAGTTGGGGCCGGTCGGCAGCGGGTCCGATGACGACGCCGTGACCGCCGGAGCCGTCCACTGGCTTGAGCACCAGCTCGCCGAGCCGGTCGAGCACGTGGGTGAGATGCAGCGGGTCAGCGCACGGATAGGTGGGCACCTGGGGGAGTATCGGTTGCTCGCCCAGGTAGTAGGTGATCATGTCGGGCACGTAGGCATAGACGCGCTTGTCGTCACCGAGACCGTTGCCCAGCGCGTTGAGCAAGCTCACCCGGCCATCAGCCAGGGCGGCGCAGATCGCGGGCCCGATGCGCTGGCCGTCCGCCCCGGCCGCCTGGAGCAGGGTCTGCTCGTCGAGCCGCCGGTAGAGCACGCACAGCCGCTGATCCCCGGCATAAACCCCGCTATCGGTAACGGTCAGTTCTGCCGGGGTCACCAGCCGCAGCGCCATCTGATCGGCCAGCAGCTGATGCTCGTAGAAGGCGGCATCAATGGGGCCGGTGCTGAGCAGCGCGATCGTGTCGTCACAGACGCCGTCGGGAACCGCGGCCAGCAGCGTCTTGCGCAGCAGTTCAGGCACCCCTTCCAGCGGAACGACACCCGCGGGCGGCTCCAAAGCCGGTAACACGCTGCGCACCAGCCGCCGGCTGGTCATCGCGTACCCGATGCCCGAAGGCACCCGCAGATTGTCTTCCAGGACCAGCCAGCGATGCGCGCTGTCGCGCACCAGATCGATCCCGCTGACGGCGGCCCGTACCGTGCCTGGACCCGCCAGCGCCCCCAAGCGGCTCCAGCCAGGCGAACCGTCCACCACCGACGCCGGCAGCACGCCATCCCGGATGGCCTCCCGCCGGCCGTAGGCGTCGTGCAGGAAAGCCTCTAGCGCGCATACCCGCTGGATGAGGCCCGGGGTCAGCATCGCCCAGTCCTCGGCGGTCACGATGCGCGGCACCAGGTCCAGGGGGAACAGCCGATCCGGCTCATCGTCGGACACCCGGAACGTCACACCCCGAGCCCGCTGCTCGGTGTGCATCGCGGCGACCGCCGCCTTCATGCCCGGTGCCCCCAGCCGGTCGAGCGCCCGGAACAGCCACCCGTAGTGCGGCACAACGCGGCCGCCTGCGTCAACTGCCTCGTCATAACCCGCACATCGGTAGCCATTGAGCAGAGCCGGTGTCGCAGGCACCGTGGTGGGTGGGGTACGCGGGAGCGATTCTCCGCGGGTCTGCGCCAGCAAGTCTCGCACCACGTCGGTGAGCTCACCGCGCCGGCCGAACGTCCGGCGCTGGCGGGCTGCCGAGCTGCCCGCTGCAAGAGCGCGCTGGGACAGCTCGCAGACCTGCTTCCAGTCGCCGAAGGCATCCAGCTCCGGGCGTAACTCGCTGACCAGGCGTTCGACCAGCAGCGACGGCGCAACGAGAGCCGGCCTGCCGGCACCGGCAAGGTCAACAAGGTCCCCCTCCAACCCCGACCGGGCGGCCCGCCAGGTCGCCGCCCGCAGCAGCTCGTGACGGATCTGGGGAAGCGGCTTGCCGTCGGCGACCCATCCGCGGGCCCGCTGCACCAGTGCCCGGAACAATCCGGCAATGAGCACGACGTCGTCCACCATCGGGCAGGCATCGCAGATCCGCAATTCGACGGTGGGCAGGTGCGACGACGGGCGGATGTCGAAATACACCATGCCGGGGTCGCTGATCGTGCCGGAAGCGACCAGGTCGGCCACCATGGCGTCGTAGTCGGCGGCGGTACGCACGGGCCCCGGCGGCCCGGCAGTCGGCCAGCGCTGCCACACCATGCAGCGGTAGCTGGCGTACCCGCTGTCGATCCCCCGCCAGTACGGCGAGCTGGCCGACAGCGCCAGAAAGATCGGCAGGTAAGGCGACACGTGCTGTACCACGGACACGGCGACGTCCCGGTCGGGCACGTCAACGTGCACCTGGGCCCCGCAGATGTGCTGTTCCCTGACCAGCATCTGGTACTCATGCTGCATCCGCTCATAGCGGGCGCCCGCGCTGATGTTGATGCCGGTCAGGTCGACCAGCGGAACGGTGCCGGCTGCCACCACGCCCAGCCCGAGTGGATCGGCCACTTCGGTCAGGCGGCGGCGCAGGCGGCATAACTGAGCGCGCAGCTCGTCGAGGCTCTCGCACGGCAATGTATTGGCCTCAACCAGCGACCGCTGCAGCTCAGGAAAAAACGAGTCGCCTTCCAGCTGCGCGAGCATGGCATCGACAGCCGGCGTCGCTTTGCAGGTCTGGAGGTCGACGATGTGAAACTCTTCCTCGACACCGATGCGCGGAATCGCGAGGCTGCCCATGGCTGGTCACGCTAGGCGACTGTTGTTACCGCCACTTTGCCTGGCGTCAGGCTTACCTCGTACTTCCCAACACGAAGCGGACATGAAGCAGGCACGAAGCATCCAGGAAGTGGCCACTACTGGCCACGGCTTGCCGGATCCACCCCGGCCCAGCGGAGCAGGTCAGTGATCGTGAACGTGCCAGGGGACTGCCTGGGTAGCGACGGCCGGAAGCCGGTATCGAGGTAGGAAGACGCATCGAGCTGGAGCAGCCCGATGATCGTTTCCGCGACGATCCTGCCGCCCACGGGACCCAGCTGCGCGCCACCGTGGAACACGGTGGCCTCGCGCAGGACGTAGTACCACAGTGGGGTGCTCGCATCCAGGCCGAGGTTGTATTTGCGCAGCTCGGGGAAGTGTTCCGAACCAAGCACCGGTGACCCCGTCGAGGCGGCGATGCGCTGGCCTGACGGCATCGACCAGGTCAGGTGCCGCAGCAGGGTGCGTTGCGGCAGCGCAGTCGGCCCGTCGTGGCTGGGAATTGCGGCTAGGGGCAAGCGGAACAACGGTGAGGAGATATTGGTATCGATCAGCTTGTTCGGCCGGACATGCTGGGTCTGGTCACCCCCGAAGTCGAAGAAGGTCTGCCAGCCGACGAACCGGCGCCGGGCCCGCGCGCCACCGCGCAGGTCGACCGGGTCGGCCTGGTGCTCGCCCGCCGGGTCGAAGATGAACCCGAAAAACGCCGGAGCGCCGGTGGCCGGATTGCCGCCGGGATCGCCGTGCAGGTTCACGCGGTAGGAGGGCCGGACGATGCTGTGCCCGAACCGGTAGGCGCCGGTCTGGAATTCCACCGGCATGCTGGGCTTGGTGAAGCGGTACCAGCGCCGGCCGTTGCGCAGGATGTCATCCACCAGCGGCTGCCCGACGACCTGCGGCAGGAACTGGTTCACCACGATCCACTGCCAGTGCAGCGTGATCAGCCGCCGGCTGTCAGCGAAGGCGTCACCGGGCCGGTGGTCGGCCCGGTGGGCATCGACGGCGCGGTTGTGGGCCAGCAGGAATGCTGCATGCAGGCCCGCGACGATGAGGTTCTCGTCGTTGCGCGGGTCAGCGATGATCGCGGTCATATCAGGATTGCGGGGGAGGTCTTCGAACAGCCCACCACTTTCCACCCGCAGCTTGGCGCGGTCGCGCGCCTCGTACAGGTGCGGGCTGACCGACGGCCCGCCACCGTAGATCGAGTCGAGATCGAACGTGGGGACCCGGGTGTTCGGCGTCGCGGCAGGATCGGTGACCACGCCCAACCGCGAGGTGTTGTCGAAGGTGATGTCGTGGTCGAGGAATTGCCCGAGAAATGTGGTGCCCGCGGTCATGTGGTGGACGTCCTGGTCACGATTTCTCGGGCTGAGTTCCGGGTTGGTGATAAGCCGTACCGGGCCTTGGTTCAACGGATCTGCGGCATCCAACAACCCACCGGGCTTGCCGATATCGATCATTGCATCGCGGACCGCCGAAGATCGTGGATCAGCAAAAGCTGGAAGCTGGAACAGCCGGCTGAACCGGGGATCCGGAGCCGCCGTGGGAACCGGCCCCTCCACCTTCTCGGCGTGCGCTTCTACGTTATTCAACATCAGCGCGCCGGCCGCGCTGACACCGAGCCCGGCAAGGAATCGACGCCTGCCGATTCCGCGCCGATCTACCAATTCATTACCTGATCTGGACATTGGGGGCTCCGGGGGATTGACTTGCGATTAGCTTTTTGTCTGCATGCGCACAATGCCGTCAAATCAGGTAAACCATAGGAGGGCACAACGTCAGCGTTGCGCAGCGCGCGCGAGTTGATCTCATACTCCAACCCCCAGTGCGTGGCAGCGGTGCCGATCGGGTCGGCTCGGCACTGTGCTTGTCGCTAACACGCCCCGTAACGTTTCATCACGATACGTGATCAACGGGTGGACTCACCATGAGCCACGCTGGCGGGTAAGGTGCGGCGGTGCAGGCGCTAAAAGAATCCGTCGAGCGTGCACCGGCAAGGTCGAGGTAGACCAGCCACGATGACCCGCCCAGATCGGCAAGCGTTCGCCCGGCGATGGGCCGACGCGATCACCGGCACGAGCTATGTGTCGCTGGAACGCGATGAGCTCGTCGCTCACCTCGCCGGCCTGGTCGACCACCTGATCGCGGCAGCGCTGGCCCGCGAGCCCGATCCCAGCGCCGGCAGCCGGATCGGTGCTGGACTTGTCGCCGCGCACTTCACGACTACCGACACACTCGGCAAGACGCTCGCGCTGATCATCGACGGGTTACCCGATCTGCTGCGCGGCGCATCACCACCGATCCCAGATACCGGGATCGGCGCCCGCATCGCCCGGCTGGCCGGTGACGTCGCCGCGGGTTACGCCAGCACGCTGCGTGAGCGCAGTCTCGACGAGCAGGACGAGATCTACCGCGCGGCGCTGCGCGCGCGCAGGCAAGCCGAACAGGCGCTGGCATCCAGCGAGGCTCGGTTCCGGCAGGTGTTCTATTCCTCTCCGGTGGGCGTCGCGATCAGCGAGCCAGGTGGAGAGATCATCCAGTGCAACCGGTCACTGGAAGACATCCTCGACTACGCCCCGGGTGAACTGGTGGGCCGCGACCTGAGCGAGCTGTTCTCCCCGGGTGATCGGTCTGCCATGCACGAGCGATTCCTCGACCTGATCACCGGACGGATTCCGCGGTTACGGGGTCGCTTCCCGTTGCGCCGGGTCGACGGTGAGCCGGTCTGGGCCAATCTGGACACGTCGGTGTTACCCGATGACCAGGCCGAGCCCAGGTACGTCGTGACAATGGTCGATGACATCACCGACTTGCAGTTACTCGAGCAGCGATTGCAGCACCAGACGCTGTATGACCTGCAGACTGGCCTGCCGAACCGGCAGTTCTTACTTACCCACCTGGAAACGGTGCTCGCCCGGTACGAGCCGTCGGCCATCGTGACGCTGCTGCACCTGGACCTGGACGGCTTTTCGACGATCAACGATGGCCTGGGTTACGGCGCAGGCGATGAGCTGCTTGATGTCGTCGCGCGCCGGCTGGAAGGCGTGATCGCCGACTGCCCTGGGATGGTGGCCCGGCTCGGCGCGGACGAGTACGCAATCTTGCTGGAACCCTCCCCGAAAGACAGCGCCTCCACACCCGACGTCCCCTTTGACCCCCAAGTCCTCGCCGAAATGATCAATACCGAACTGGCCGAGCCGCACTACATCGACGACATGGGGATTGCGCTGACCGCGACCATCGGTATCGCGCAGCTGCCGGTCGGCAAGTGCCGGCCCGAGGAGCTGATGCGCGCCGCCGGAGTCACGCTGCGCCGGCTGCGCAACCAGGGCAGCCGGCAATGGGCCAGTTATGACCCCGGTACCGATCGCGCAGAACGCGTGGAGCTCCAGCTGGCCGCGGCGCTGCCCGGCGCGCTGGAGAACGGCCAGCTCCAGATCACCTACCAGCCAGTGGTCACCTTGGCCGATCACCACCTGGTGGCTGTTGAAGCAGCGGTGAGTTGGGACCATCCGCAGCTTGGACGGCTAGCTCACGAGCGTTGCGCCCGCGCCGCCGAGCGGACCGGGGCCAGCCACGCACTCGGCCGGTGGCTGCTCGGGACCGCGGCACAGCAGGCAGCCACCTGGCGGCAGCAGAGGGCAACCGTGCCGCCGGTCGCGGTGAACCTGTCCCCGGCACAGGCTCAGGATCCAGATCTGGTCGCCACGGTCACCACAGTCCTCGCCGAGAGCGGCCTGCCTCCAGCCCAACTCGAGCTGCGCGTGCCAGTTGCCGCGATCCGCACTGACACCGGGGAATTGGCTGGTAGCAGTGCCGGCGAAAGTGGTATGCAGGCCGAGGACAACGTCCGAGTGTTGCGTGAACTTGGCATCCGCACCGGCCTTCACGACTTCGCGGGGGACATCGGAGCGTTGCGCTGCGTAGCGGACCTGTCGCCGCTCACCGTGCGTCTTGCCACGCTGATGGTGGCCAAGCATGGCTTGTGTCCGGTCTTGTCCGGGGCGGCCCAGACCTCGGTCAGCCTGGTCCGAGCCGCTGGCGCCAACGTGATCGCCTGCCCGGCAGACAGCGACGAGCAGGCTGCATACTGCCGATCCATCGGGGCCAACTGGGCGGTCGGCGTGCTGTTCGGCGCACCGGGATCACCGCAGAGCATCGAGGCACTGCTCGCCACGCAGGCCAGCTGACTTACGCGGTGCAGGCGGTGTCGATCTCGGCATCGCCAGCTCGGGCGGCATCGCAAGGTTGGGCGGGGCCGCCGAGAATGTTCTCTTCGGCCAAGTGCGCGATCACCCGCTTAAGGAGCTTGTTTTCCCGCTCCAGGCGCCGCTTGTCCCTGCGCAACTGCGCGAGCTCGCGCTTCTCCACACTGGTGAGCCGCGAATCGCTACCGTTGTCATCGACATCGGCCTGAAGTACCCACCGGCGCAGGCACGACTCGCTGATCTGCAACCGCTGGGCCACCATGGCGATCGGTCGATCGCCGCGACGAGCCAGCTCTACAGCACGCCGGCGGAACTCCGGCGGGTGGGGCGTGGGCACGATCACGGTCGTTTCTCCCCGGAGCACACCTGGTCGAGGCCCGTGGCAGCAGCCTCACCAGGAAACTACGCCAGTCAACCAATCAGCTTCCTTATTTGCAGTGAATCGAACGCAGATTCATCCGCAAACAAGGGCCGCTCTTGGGCCATGGTCGCGCAGCACCCGCAGGCGCTGCGCGACCCCCCCGACCGCGAGACGCGGTGCGGCCCACAGACATCAACCTGTTCAGTGGCTTGCCCAGCAGCGCGCGCTCCCAATATCCGCCGCCGGACCGGGTCACCGAGACAATCGAACGCAGGCACCCGTCGACTGTCGCATCATCAAGCTGACCAGTCAAGGCGCAAATGCGTTAGATAATCTGACATTTACCCGCTAACGCGTAATCGGTGGTGGAGAGTCACCGCGATCGCGGATCTTCTGATGCACGTGCAGCTGCCCTGCTGTTCCTCGTGCAACTGGTCCTTCCCGCCGGCCCGTTCCATCGGCACGTCCCCAGCGACCCAGCACGGGTAGTCCGGTTGTGACACGAACACCCCACTGCCAGCTAGGACCCAGCTGTGGCCAGCCGATCGGCGGTCCCGTCTCACGCTTCCGCGAGTTCCAACGAGGTGATCAGAAATTCCTCACCTGCCACGATGGATACCTCGTGAGCCCCACATCGGCCACACCGCAGGACCGGCGCGGTGATCGTCTCGCGGTATCCGCATACCGTGCACCGGATCGCTGCAGGGATGGTCTCGATCTGCATGACCGAGCCAGCGAATGGGGTTTGGGCGCTGACCATGGACCAGCAATGGACAAGGGTCTCCGGAATGATCTGGCGCAATTGCCCGACCCGTACGTGCACTGTACGTACTTCACGACCTTCTGCGTACCGGGCGACAATATCGGCGATGGATTGACAGATCGACAGCTCATGCATGGTGGCCGCACCTCTCAGCCCGGACTGTACGCCCGACATCTGGAATCAGCGGCGCAGCGTGTCTGAAGGCGACTCACCCCAGCGCTGGCGGTACAGCACCGCAAAATTGCTGAGGTGCTTGAACCCCCAACGGTAGGCAACTTCGGTGACGGTGACACCATCCACCGGGACCGCGTCGATAAGTTCCTCGCGAGCGCGCTCCAGGCGCCGGTTGCGCAAATACTCCATCGGCGTGGTGCCCAACTCGTCGCGGAAACCCTTCTGGATGGCGCGAACACTCATCGCCGCGTTGCGGGCAATGTCCTGCAGCGTGATCGGCTCGCTGAGATGGTGCTCGATGTAGTTGAGGCAGGCACGGATTACCCGCCTCCCTGGATCCTGCGCGAGCATGGCGGTCCGGGACAGCTGCTGCTGGTAGTTGGAAGGCTGGACCAGCGCGAGGCTGCTCATGATCAGTTCCTCGAGTGGGCCGATGCCCTGGCCGCGCTGCAGCAGCGACCCCTGGTGGAACACCTCGGTGTGCACCAGTTGGACCGCCGCATGCCAGCGGACCGCGATATCGCTGAGCAGGTCCATCTCAGGCTCGAACACAATCGGCCGGGACAGCGCGCGGCCGAGCAGGCGGGTCACGTGACGTTCCAGGGCGTCCTGCTCGATCCTGATGACCAGTTGTGGCGAGTCGTGGTCAACGCGCATGATCAACCGTTGACCGGGGCTCGTGATCAAGGCCCGGGTCGGGTTGCCCTCGTGTTCCTGACCATCGAGAGTGCACACCGCGCGGCCATTGGTGGGCATGTGCACGGCGAAATGCGGTTCGGTGCGGGGGATCTCCAGCACCGCCGCGATGTTGAGGTCCAGATACAGCATGCTCACTTCACGCATCCGGACGCCGTGCAGGCTGGCCGCGAAGCGTTGAGCATCGAGCTTGCCGAGGGTTAGCCGACCTGGCGACAGCGCCTTACCGATGAGGTCTGCGGCCTCGACGGGGTCCTCGGTGTAGAAAATCTCGTGGCCCTCTAGCGCTGGAGGCACGCCCCGAGACCGCACCCGTCGTCGTACCGGGCTCATAGTCCGGCGGGCGTCGATAAAACCGCGGTTGGCCAGTCGGGACATGCTCAGCGACCACTCTCAGCGCCACCAGACGTGCGTCCCCGACGGCCACGACCGGTCATCCGACCGCCTCTACCGGCTGGCGCCGACCCATCCTCCGCTCCCATATTCACGCAACCCTTCGTATCGCTGCGCCGCAGCGTCAGCGCTGTGCGCGATCCTGACAGTGCGTGCGCCTGGAAGATAGGCAGGCGACGCTATGCGGTCTAGCCTGTGAGCTAGCTTACTTTGCGGACTCTCACCAGGAGGAGGTTTTGTGATCACAGACGGTTCGCTTGTCATACCGTCTTCACTGGGTACCGCGGTGCACAGCAGGCAGGGAGTTTTCCCGTAGTCACCGGCCGACCCAGCCATGGTCAAATTCTCGCGTTGACTCCGGGTGCGATCAGACGGTCCCGCCCCTGAGAGGAGACCCGATGGCGTCGGTGCTGTGGTTCCAAGGGGGAGCATGCAGTGGCAACACGATGTCATTCCTGAACGCCACTGAACCCAACGTTGTCGACCTCATTACGGATTTCGGGCTTGACCTGTTGTGGCATCCCTCGCTAGGTCTTGAACTGGGCCACAATGCCCAGAAGCTGTTCTGGGATTGCGTACACGGTGTCCGCCCGTTGGACATCTTCATTCTCGAGGGAACTGTCATCAAGGGCCCATACGGCAGTGGCCGGTTCGACATGTTCGCCGATCGACCGATGAAGGACTGGGTCGCTGACCTCGCCACAGCCGCGCAGATCGTGGTGGCAATCGGTGATTGTGCCAGCTGGGGAGGAATTCCCGCAACAGCACCGAACCCGTCGGATTCCACGGGTCTGCAATTCCACAAACGGGAACGGGGCGGATTCCTTGGCGCGAACTTCCGGTCCAAGATGGGACTTCCCGTGATCAATATCCCCGGTTGCCCAGCGCATCCGGACTGGATTACACAGATTATCGTCGCCTTGGCCACCGGCCGCGCCGGAGATATCGCGCTCGACGAATTGCACCGTCCGCAAACGTTTTTCAAGACGTTTACCCAGACCGGTTGCACCCGGGTACAATACTTCGAATACAAGCAGGGAACCGCGTCTTTTGGCGAGGGGACCCGCAAAGGCTGCCTGTTCTATGAATTCGGCTGCCGCGGCCCAATGACCCATTCCCCGTGCAACCGGATCCTCTGGAACCGGCAATCCTCCAAGACCCGGGCCGGAATGCCATGCACCGGCTGCACTGAGCCTGAGTATCCATTTTTTGACCTTGCGCCGGGGACCGTGTTCAAGACACAGAAGGTCAGCGGTGTGGTGCCCAAGGAGGTCCCAGAAGGCAACGACCATCTCACCTACATGGCGCACGCCGCAGCTGCCCGGATTGCTGCACCCCAGTGGTCCAAGGAGGACATGTTCGTGGTCTGACACCGTGGTCTGACACCACGGGATGGCACCACGGCAGAAAGGACGGCCACATGCCCGCGATCGACCTGTTCGTCAGCCCCCTGGGGCGGGTCGAGGGTGACCTTGACGTGCGAGTCACCGTCGAGGACGGGATCGTGACCTCTGCGTGGACCGAGGCCGCCATGTTCCGGGGTTTCGAGATGATCCTGAAGGGCAAGGACCCCCAGGCCGGCCTCATCGTGACACCGCGCATCTGTGGCATCTGCGGCGGCAGCCACCTGTACAAGGCTGCCTACGCACTCGACGTCGCCTGGCGGACCCAGGTACCGCCTAACGCCACGTTGATCCGCAACATCGGCCAGGCCTGCGAGACGATGCAGAGCATTCCGCGGTATTTCTACGCGCTGTTCGCTATTGACCTCACCAATAAGAACTATGCTCGCTCGCCACTCTATGACGAAGCAGTCCGTCGCTTTGCCCCCTACGTGGGAACCAGCTACGCCCCAGCGGTGGTGCTGTCCAGCAAGCCGGTGGAAATCTATGCGATTTTCGGCGGCCAGTGGCCACATTCCAGCTTCATGGTGCCCGGTGGCGTCATGTGCGCACCCACGCTCTCAGACGTGACCCGCTCGATCGCGGTCCTGGAGAACTGGAGAAACAACTGGCTGGAGAAACAGTGGCTGGGCTGCTCGGTGGAGCGCTGGCTGGATAACCGCACATGGGCCGATGTGCTGACCTGGGTTAATGAGAACGAGTCGCAGTACAACAGCGATTGTGGGTTTTTTATACGATACTGCATGGACATCGGTCTCGACTCCTACGGAGCCGGGGTAGGCAACTACCTGGCGACCGGCACCTATTTCGAACCCTCGATGTATGAACATCCGACGATCGACGGTCGCAATTCCGCACTCATCTGCCGCTCAGGGGTGTACGTCGACGGGCGATGGTGGGAATTCGACCAAGCGCGCGTCCGCGAGGATGTGACACACTCCTTCTACCGGGGTACCAAGGCTCGGCATCCGTTCGAGGGCGAAACCAGGCCTATTGACCCGGAGGCCGGGCGACGCCAGGGTAAGTACAGCTGGGCCAAATCTCCCCGTTACGAAGTTCCAGGGCTCGGCTATATACCCCTGGAAGCGGGTCCGCTGGCTCGCCGGATCGCGGCCGGCGCGCCGAACGCGGCTCCCTTCCAGGATTACGATCCGCTTTTCGTCGATATGGTGGAAAAGATCGGCTCTTCGGTGATGGTCCGGCAGCTCGCCCGGATGCACGAGGCTTCGAAGTACTACACCTGGACGCGTGGCTGGCTGGATCAGCTCGACCTGCATGAAACCTTCTACGTCAAACCGGTTGAACACGAATCGGGTCGCGGATTCGGTTCGACAGAGGCTGCTCGCGGCTCGCTGTCCGACTGGATTGTGATCGAGGATGGCAAGATCGCGAACTACCAGGTGGTCACTCCGACGGCGTGGAATATCGGCCCGCGTGACGGCGCCCAGCTGCTGGGGCCGATCGAGCAGGCGCTGGTCGGTTCGCCAGTCCTCGACCCGGAGGACCCGGTGGAAGTCGGACATGTTGCGCGCAGCTTCGACTCCTGCCTGGTGTGCACCGTGCACGCATACGACGGCAAAACCGGCCGTGAACTCAGCAAGTTCGTCGTCAACGGAGCAGTGTGAGCAGCACGGGGGAGGGATTGCGCGTGGCCGCCCAGCACGAAGATCAGGTTGACCAACCCCGGGACCTGGGGTGCGAGGTGCTCATCGTCGGCTGCGGCAACCTACTCCGTGGTGACGACGGGGCGGGGCCGGTCCTGATCCGCCAGCTGTGGGACATGCCCCTACCAGATGCCGTTCGCCTGGTCGACGGTGGCACCGCGGGGATGGAGGTGGCGTTTCAAATGCGAGGCGCCCATCGGGTCGTCCTCATTGACGCCAGCCACACCGGCGCGGCACCGGGCACGGTCTACCGTGTACCCGGTCCTGAGCTTGAGAAGTTACCTCCACTGAGAGGTATGTATTCGCATTCTTTCCGCTGGGACCACGCGCTGGCGCTGGCGCGTTGGCTGCTTAAGGATGAATACCCCGACGATGTCACCATCTTTCTGATTGAGGCGCAGGACACAGATCTCGGCTCTGAGATCACCCCCCGGGTTCGGGCTGGTATGGACAGGGTGATCTCCCGAATCGAGGCCGGCTGGCTGGCTCCGCTCCGTTCGGGGATGTGTTCACCGTGACTGACGACGTGATCGGACGACTCGACCACAACGGGGCTGACGACTCCGTACCGAACCAACCCGCTGGTGTCGCAGATAACGCGCTCGGCGTCGAGACCTTTATCTACCCCGAAAACGGTCGGTGGGCCGTCGACATCTGTGTCCTGTTCCGTGACGGCGTGGTGCGCCACCGGATTGAGACGTACCCGACCAAGAAACGTGCCGAAATCAGTGCCCGGCTTATCAAACGTGCCGCAGAACGTGATTTGCGGGGACCGATGCATGGCTGACGTCATGACCGCGGACGCCCGGGCAGGCGTGATACCACCCGCACGACCCCAACCCATCGGGGTCCTGCCACTTCCGGCTGGGTATCTGCTCATTCCCGGCGGGGAGGACACCGAATCCGCCCGGCGTGCCCTGCTCTCCGGACACCTTCCTGATCAGTGGCCGCCGGCGCTCCGGGCTCACCAGTTGGCGCTGGCCGGCGAGCTGAGCGCAGCGGTAGCGGCACTACCCGGCACCGACGCGGTGGCGCGCTACAACCGCTTCGTCATCGACCCCGGCACCGAGCAGCCCACCGCATTGCGGCGTGGGCTGGGGCCGGATCTCGCTGTGCTGGTGGATCTGGTCTGCTTCGTGGTCGGTCGCAGTGATGACCCACCCGAGCTGGGCTCTTCCGACGGTGAGCTGGCCGCACTCGTGCTGGCCGCGCAAGCAACCCATGCGGTCAGCGCTCGGGATACCCGCAAGGCCTTGGAGCTGCTCGCCGAGGCTGTCGAGCACGCGATCAGCGTCGCCAAGCCACTGGCCGGACTTCTCCTCGGGGCTGCCGCATCGATACGCAAGGACGCGGAAGGGCCCACGCGTGAGGTAATCGGCACGCTGGAACGCGCCCTGAGCCTGCTCGGGGACACCGACCTCCACGTTGCGAAAGCAGAATTGCACCTCACCCTCGCGTCGACACTGCACGAGCTGGCTAGCGACAGTGGGGATCTGCTCACAGCTGCCGTCAAGCACTACCACAGCGCACTGCAGCTGATCAGTTCAAAGCAGGCTCCCGAGCTGTTCGCCGCTGCGCACGCCAACCTCGCTGCCGCGTATCTCGCCATGCCGATGGTGCAGGCTTCTGACCAGCTCCGCAGGGCTGTCGCGGTGCAGTCGCTGCGCGCGGCCCTGACCGTCTACCGCCCGGAAACGCACCCGCAGCATTGGGCGAGCGCGCAGCTCAATCTCGCTAATGCACTGGTCTACATGCCGTCCAAGCACCAGGACGACAACCTCGTGGAAGCAATCGAGCTGTACGAGAAGGTGCTCGACGTTCGCGACCGGCAGACCGACCCGCTCGGGCGGGCGCGCGTACTGGCGAACCAAGGTAACGCGCTGGCCCATCTCGGAATCTTCGACCACGCGAAAGCCAAGCTGCATGAAGCACGGTTCCTGTTCGAAGAATTCCAGGAGATCGACGCGGTACGAACGGTCCGGAATGTACTCGACGAGATAGCCCGGCAAAGCACGCTTGATAATACAGAGAAGCAAAAAGAAATGACAGAACAGTAAGAGACGTGGATGCCTACCTTCGCCAACAGTTCGACGTTCTGCTGCTCACCGCCGCAGATCGTTTCACCGAGCGAATCATTCAACGCTGCGGTGGCTACCACAATGCGCAGCAGCAACTGCAGAGCGACCCTGACGGGCCGGGGAGCTGGCTGTCCGAGTTCGTCGATGCCGTCTTTACCGACTTCTGCCTCGACGATGCGGCGGGGGCATGCTTCGTGCTGCAGGCCGCGCCGAAACACAGCGTCAGCATCCATTGCGAGGCAACCGTGACCGACATTCTCCAGTCCCTTGCCAAGGACGTCTTCGCCGCGCTGCTCCTGACGAAGGTCGTCGAGGCGCTGGCCCGGGGCGAGCGGTACGGATGAGGAGCCTGATATGACCACCACAAAGCGGCGGACCAGCAGGGCAAGCCCCGGACGTGAACCCGTCTTTGAAGAGCTCGCCAAGCGGGTGGACGAGGCGGTGCGCCGTATCGCGACGCTCACCGGCCCATCGAAGGAGGCCGCCGAGGAGGTCAAGAACGCCATCGAGGCGATCCACCGGGCCGGTCTGATGATGATCGTGCGCCGGATGCGCCAAGACGAGCGGGCCAAGGAATTGCTCTTCGAGCTGGTCGATGATCCGGTGGTCCACCTGCTGCTGTCGCTACACGGGATCATCAGGCCGGGGGTGATCACCGAGGCGAAGCGCGTCCTGGACGGTGTGCGACCCTCGTTGCGATCCCATGGTGGTGACGTCAAGTTGGTGCTGGTTGACGACGGCGTCGCCTACGTGCGCCTGCTGGGCGCTTGCGAGGGTTGCTCGAATGCGGCGGCGACGATGCGCAAGAGCGTCGAGGAAGCGCTGATCAGCAAGGTCCCGGCAATTACCTCTGTCGAGGTAGTCCCCCGCGAGCCCGCCACAACGCTCATCCCGCTCGACGCCGTGGGGACCGCACCAGGTCAGCTCGGCCCGGGCTGGGTACGGACACACCCGGTCGAGGAGATCCCGGACGGCGAAATCACGATGATGGAGCTGGTCGCAAGCAGCGGCCGGGAAACCGAAGTGATCGTCGTGCGGCTGGGCGACCAGCTGACCGCTTACTTGAACGCTTGCGCCCACCAGGGCCTGCCACTCGAAGCGGCCTTACTCGACACCGAGGCGCACACCCTGACCTGCCAGTGGCATGGGTTCTGCTTTGACGCCATCTCCGGGGAGTGCCTCAGCTCGCCCGGCATGGAGCTGGAGCAGCTGCCGTTGCGGATCGAGCATGGCCACGTCTGGATCAGGGTCAGCACATGACCCGGATCCAGCTCATGGCCCAGCCAGCCGACGTCGCGGGCGGCTGGGCACCGGAGTGCTGGCTCGGTGCACCTGCACCGGGCGGGTTGGCGTTGCCTGCTGCCAGGCCAACGCTGTCCTGGCTGTATGGACCGCGCGGTGTGTGCCTCGACAGCGACCACCTGGTGGTGGCGGACTCAGGCAACCACCGTGTGTTGGTCTGGCATGGGGTGCCCCAGCGCGACGAGCAGCCCGCTCACCTGGTGCTCGGTCAACCCGATCCGGTCAGTGAAGGTCCAGCAGCTGGCGGCCGCGGGCCTGAGCGCGGGATGCACCTGCCCACCGGGGTACTGGTGCACGACAGTGCCTTGCTCGTCGCCGATGCCTGGCATCACCGAATCCTGATCTGGGATGAGGTTCCGCAGCGCGGTGACCAGCCGCCAGACCGGGTACTCGGCCAACCCGATGTCTCCTCGGTCGAACCGAACCGGGGCGGACAACCAAGCGCCTGCTCGATGTACTGGCCGTTCGGCATCAGTGTCGTTGCAGGGTCGTTCTACGTGGCGGACACCGGCAACCGGCGGGTACTCGGCTGGTCAGGCGGGGTGCCTGCGTCGGCCGACGTCCCTGCGGATCTGATTCTCGGCCAACAGGACGCGATTCACCGGGGGGAGAACCGGGGTGGTCGGCTCGGTGCAGACAGCTTCCGCTGGCCGCACGCCCTAACCGGCGATGCCGATGTGCTCCTGGTGGCCGACCCGGGTAACCACCGCGTGCTGGGCTGGCGGCCCCCACCAGATGCGGATTGCGGGGCGGACTTGCTGCTCGGGCAGCAGGACTTCCACTCCACTGTGGACTCACCCTACGGTCCGCGACGAGGCGACCGGTTCCACTTCCCGTACTCGGCCGCCATGGATGGGAGCCGGCTGGCCATCGCGGATACCGGCAACAACCGGGTGTTGATGTGGGACGGCGTGCCCACTGCACGTTGCGAGGCCGACGCTGTGCTCGGCCAACCGACGTTACAGGCCAACGGCGAGAACCGCTGGTCGAGCGTTGCGCCCGACACGCTGTGCTGGCCGTACGGAGTGTCACTACACGGTGATCGGCTAGCCGTGGCCGATACCGGAAACAACCGAGTCACCGTCTGGCGGCGGCGTTGACCCGTGCCCCAGTGCACACCGGAGAGGAGGGCAAACCAAATGTGCTTTGGCATCCCCAGCAGGATCACCGAGATCTGGGATGAAGGTGGTACTCGGATGGCGCACGTGGATGCAGTCGGCGAGATCCGCCGGGTATGCCTCGCCTACCTACCCGATCTCGCAGTGGGTGACTACACCGTGGTGCACGCCGGTTTCGCCCTGAACCGGTTGGACGAGGAGGCGGCGCTGGCCACCTTGGCGATGATGCGCGAATTCGCGGTGATCACTGACGATGCAGGGGGGCGGTCGTGATGCGCACCAGCGATGGACCGGTCATTACTGACAGCATCGGCGCCTTGTTGTTCGCCCGGTATGCCTATGCCCCCAACAAGCTCGGCTACTGCGGACCGACGCGCGCCCGGCAACTGCTGCGCTACGGGGCAACCGGCACCATCGACACCGATCTGCGTGCCTTGGCCCGGGAGTTCCACGGCGCATGGACCTACATGGAAACCATGGCGGAACTAACCGGCCTGGACGACCCGTTAGACCGCCGCATCGTCGAGTCCTACTGGCTCGGCGGTGACCTGTCCCAAGGCATCGATGCCAATACCCTGGGCAAGGCCTTGCTGGCCCGGATCACCCAGCGGGCCGGCCACTATTGGGCACATCTCACCCCGGACACCCTCGACGGCGCCGCGGCCGACCACTGCTTTCACGTGTTCGCCGTGTACCCGTGGTCGCGGCTACTGGGTCCTGACCACTACGAGCAGCCGCTGCACGTGCTGAACAACTGCCGGATCCGGTGGGGGACGGTGCTGGCCAGGCACGGCGATTTTCTCATCGTGCGCTCCCGGCATCTGACCTGGAATGGACACCGACTCGGGCTGTCGCAACCGCAATCAGAGAAGGTGGCCCATGCCGTGAACGGGCAAAGCTTCCTGCCCGACGTTGGGCCCGGGGATCGGGTGTCGATGCACTGGGACTGGGCCTGCGACCGGTTGTCCGACCAACAAGTTGCCACACTCCGGGCAACGACGCTTAACCAGATCGAGGCCACCAACCGCCGGTTAGCACCCTCTTGCGCGCTTCCAGAGCCGGCGAGCGAACTGGCCCACCCGCATGCCGGACGCAGCGGTCGGCGTCGCCATACCGCGGTAGCCAACGATGCCGACTGGCTCGCTGCCCACCTACGGTCACTGGTCGCCGCCAGACCTTCCGCCTGGGTGGGCAGCGACGTGACCCTGCAGCAGTTGTGCGCAATGCATCTGATCAGCTCACATGCACCAGTCACACTGGCCTGCCTTGCTGAGCTGTTGGGCACCAAGGCGCCCGCCACCAGCGCGATGGTCGAACGACTGATCCGCGCCGGGCTCGTCTCCCGCATCCGCGATCAGCAGGATCGCCGACGGGTTCTGCTGAGCCTTACGCGCAACGGCGAAAGGATGATTGGTGAAACCGATCCGGCCACCGCCGCCCGCCTGCAGCGGGCGCTGAACAACATGAGCCCGGCGGCCACACAGTGCCTGACCGAGGTTCTCAGACAGGTTGCTGGACAGTTCGCCCGGTAGCGAAAAGAGCGCACCACAGGCACAGCCCCAGCCACAGCGATCGGCCGTTGCACCGGCCACTACCGTGCGGGCGACAGTGGTGGCAGCCCGATGTCATAGTTCAGTGCCAGCTTCGTCACTGAACGTAACCAGATGGACGTAGCCTATACGCCTAGTGGCTTCGTCAGTGGTTAAATCTGCGACGTGGACGATGGTAGCCGTCGACGTCGCCGGCCCGGCCGTCGACGCGCGGTGACAACCGCTCACGCGCTGGCACCCCAGGATGTCGACTGGCTCATTGCCCACCTGCGCGCAGTAGTCGCCTCGAGCCCCGCCGTGTGGGCGGGCCGCGGGATGACGCTGTCACAACTCACCATGTTGCACATCATCGGCGCGTTGGCACCGATCACCCTCACCGAAGTAGCTGCGGCGCTAGGTACAAAACCACCGGCCACCTCCGCAATGGTTGATCGGTTAATCCAAGCCGGCCTCGTCTGCAGTACGCCGGATCCACAGGACCGTCGACGTGTTCACCTGACCATTGCAACCACCGCTACTCCGATCATCGGAGATATCAGTCTCGACACCGCGACGCGTTTACAAGCGGTACTGAACAGCATGAGCACACAGAATCGCCGCCACCTGCTTGACATATTGAGAGACACTGTACGGCAGTGCGCCGAGGATCCGGGATACCGTCCACCAGCAGTGCCGCTATAACTTCGTAGTGCAGCGAATTGTCCAACGGAAATCGCGCCGGCACAGCGACTGATTCTGCACGATTTCGAAGTCCTGCGCCGGCGCTCTGACGCCGACCCGGACACCGCCCACCGCATGCAATCGGTGCCGACCACCATGGGTGCGGCGGCCCAGCGGGTCCTCACCGCAGTCCTCAAAGACACTGCGCGGCGCCTGGCCCGCTAGCACGCAACCCCAATCTGGAGTCGATACGGCACTATCAGGGAGTGACCGCAGCGCCCCATACCACAACCGTCCCTGACGTCTTGTTCGACGATTCGGAAACGGAGGGCCGCTGGCGCGCTCGGTTCACCGCACCCCGGGTCAGCCTGCCCCGATGGGCCCGCGACACCCCGGATCGCTGCCTGTACACCTCCAATGCCTCGGGCACGTGGGAGGTCTACGCCTGGGATCGGTCCACCGGGATCCACCGGCAAGTCACCGACCGGCCGCACGGTACCCATATCGCGACCCTGACACCCGACGGTGCGCAGGTGTGGTGGTTCGCCGACGTCGATGGCGACGAGTTCGGCAACTGGGTGACCGAACCTTTCGCCGGGCGGGCCAAGGAGGACCAGCCGCCTCTGCCAGCCCTGCCCGGCACCCCACCGGGCTACCCGGCTGGGTTGGATCTGGGCCGGTGCACCGCGGCGGTTGGCTTCTCCACCGACGAGGGCACCACAGTATGGATCTCCCGCAACGGCGATGCCCAGGTCGTCTACCACAGCGCCTACGACGCTGGGGTGGGTTCGCTGTCCCGCGACGAGCAACTGCTTGCGATCATGCATTCTGAGCACGGTGACTCCCGGCATCCTGCGGTGCGGGTACTGCGCGTCGGTCCGGACGGCCCCGTCGAGACCATCGCCGAGAAGTGGGACGGCCCCGGCAAGGGACTGGAGGTCCTGGGGTTTGCTCCGGTGGACGGCGATACCAGGCTGCTGCTGGCTCACGAGCGGCGCGGCCGCCAGGAACTGCTGGTCTGGGACATCGCCACGAACACCGAGACGCAGCTCGCGTTGCCGCTTACCGGCGAGCTCACCGCCGACTGGTATCCCGACGGCACGGCACTGCTCGTTGAAGACCAGCACGCGGCCCGGTCCGCGCTGTATCACTACGAACTGGCCTCCGGTGCACTGAGCGCACTGCCGATTCCCCGCGGAACGGTGGGCGGTGCAGCGGTGCGGCCTGATGGCACCGTCGAGTACGCCTGGTCGTGCGCGGCCGAACCACCCACCGTCCGGGCGCTGCACCCGGACGGCACCGACCGCCCGCTGCTGCAACCCCAGGGTGGGCCGGCACCGGGCTCGCAACCGCTCGCCGATCATTTCGTGCCGGCCCCGTGCGGCTCGGTCCATGCTCTGGTGGCCCGGCCACCACATGTTCCCGCTGGCCGGGCCCTTCCCACGGTGTTCCTGCTTCATGGCGGCCCGCATGCCGCAGACGAGGACCGCTTCTCCGCCCACCGGGCCTTGTGGCTGGACGCCGGTTTCGCTGTGGTGCACGTCAACTACCGCGGATCGACTGGCTACGGTTCCGCCTGGCGTGATGCCATCGAGGGCCGCCCCGGGCTGTGTGAGCTGGAAGACGTTGCCGCGGTGCACGACTGGGCCGTCTCCAGCGGGTTTGCCGACGCGGCTCGGTGCGTGGTGGAGGGCTGGTCGTGGGGCGGCTACTTGACCCTGCTTGCCCTGGGCACCCAGCCGCAGCGGTGGGCGGCCGGGGTGGCTGGGGCGCCGGTGGCCGACTACGTCACCGCCTACGCCGATGAGATGGAGCCGCTGCGGGCCTTCGACCGCGCCCTGTTCGGCGGCGCGCCCGACGAACTGCCCGAGCAGTACGCCAGATCGTCGCCGATCAGCTACGCCGCGCAGCTGCGTGCCCCGGTGCTGGTGCTGGCGGGGGACAACGATCCACATTGCCCGATCCGCCAGATTGACAACTACCTGGCCCGGCTTGACGAGCTGGGCAAGCCCTACCGCTGTTACCGCTACGACGCCGGGCACGGATCGCTGGTGGTTGCCGAGAACCTGCGGCAGGCTGCCGTTGAGGTTGCCTTCGTTCGCGAGGTACTGCGACACGTTTGACTTAACCCTTGGTCAACGTGGCCGTAATGCCAATGGAGCAAGATGGGCCGGGAGGTGGTCACTGTGACCCTATGGCGGCTGCACGTCGACGTTGCCGATCAGCCAGGCCAGCTGGGTGCGCTCGCCGCCGCGATCGGTGGTTGCGGGGCGAACATCGTTTCTTTGCATGTCGTCGGTGAGCCAGCCCAGGATGGTGCGGTCACCGACGAGCTACTCGTCCGGGTGCCGCCACAGCTTGCGGTGCCCGATCTGGTGGAAACAGTGGAGGCCAGCGGGTTCCGGGTCACTGTGGTGGTGCAAGCCGACGCACAGGCGCTGGCCGATCCGGTGAGCACCGCGCTGGCCCTGGCGCACTGCGTGGCCGTCGACCCCGGTAGCGCCGCGCAGGCTGTGGCCGCCCTGCTGCGTGCTGAGCTGGCCGGGGATGGCGCTCCGCCAGCGGCCCATCACGCCGAGGTCGGCACCGGCGCGAGCCGGGTGCGGTTACGTCGCGGCTGGCCGTTCACCGCCACCGAGATTTCCCGGGCTGCGGCCCTGCTTGAGCTGGCCAGCAGCTCCGATGGGCGGCGGCCAGGGCCGACCCGGGTCAGCGTGCAGCTGACGGATGGGGCGCAGGTCCTGCTGCGGCCCGCGACCGCCGCTGATGCACCCCTGGTCGCTGCTCTGCATGCGCGCTGCTCACCCCAGACCCGATCGCTGCGTTCACTGCCTACCAGGCCGGTGTTGACCGCCGCTGTGCTACACCAGCTCATCGGTGCCGACGGCTCTACCAGCCTGCTTGCAGTGACCCCTGATGGCGGGGCCGCGATCGGCTTGGGAAATCTGGTCGGCTCCGCACCTGACACCGCAGAGATCGCGCTGCTGGTGGAGGACGCCTGGCAGGGCCGGGGAGTGGGCACCGCACTGGCCCGCAACCTGGTCGAGCTAGCCCGGGGTGAGGGAGTCACCGAGATCGTCGCGCTGTCGCAAGTGGGCAACAGCGCGCTGACGCGGGTGCTGCGCCGCGCCGGGTTACGCCCACGCGGCCGGTTAGAGGGAGGCGCTCTGCGCGTCCGCGCCAGCCTGCAACCCGACGAACCTCTCGCCAGCGCACCCACCCACGCCAGCCTCGCCTAGCGCGGCGCCAAGCCCCGGCGGCACGAATCTCCGTCCCCGGCATGGCTTATCGGGGTAAAAATGGCTTATCGAGGTAAAAAGCAGCCTTCTGCCCCCGATATGTCTCCATGTCGGGGTAGCGGCGCTGGTCTGACCAAGCCGCTGGCCTGACGAGAAATCCGTATCAGAACGGTCGGCGTGTGATCTAGTCTCTGAGAGGACCACTAAGGGTGAGGACGTGGTCGAGATGGCTGCTCGGTGGCGGACCCAGCTGATGTGCTCAGCGCTGCTTGGCGCGCTGGCAATTTCGTGCGGGGCGCCGCCAATATCCGGGCAAGCGCCACCCGCACCACGGGACGCTCAGCAACAGACCGGCGGCCAGCAAGGGGAGGTCGAGCAACAACCGCCTGCTGAAGAACAATCGCCACCCCCTGAGCAACAATCGCCACCCGCTGAGCAGCAGCGGGGGCCCGCGTCGCAGGGAAGCGATGGGAGTGTGCAGGCGCCCGACAGCGAGAGGCCGCCGAAGCAGTCCACCGGAGGGCAGTGGCGACCCTCCGGCAATGCCCCCGGGGTCGGACACAGCATCCCCGCCGTGAACCAGAGTGACTATCAGGACCGTGACTCCTGGGAGAAGTCCCAACACAAAGAATGCATAAAAGCTCTTGGACCCGGCAATGACAACTGCGTGACGCTTCGCTACCAATGGTTCAAGGAAGATGAATCTGGCGATTTGAACACCGCGCAACCGATCCGTGACCCGACGCCAAATTACCGTAACTACGAGTCTTGTACGGTGCGCTATATCAATCCTCCGAGCGACCATCCCGTACCACCCCATACGGTGATCACGATCAAGATTGGTTGTTACGCGCCAGAGACGGAGCCATCGGATCAGCCCCAGCCGGGTAGCAACCAAGACGAGGAAAACACACAGTACGGAAAGAGCACCTCCGATCAGGACCAGGGAACCACGAAAGACAGGCACAATAAGGAAAGGCAGTCCGGAGGGTGACCACCCTCGCGGCACCCGAAGGAGGTTCGGTCGAGTCGTCCTCCGCGCCGATATCGGACAACGCGAGATCACCCAAACCAACCAGCAATACCGAGGCCTCTAAACCCGATCATTCGCAAAGCACCGATTTTGAAGCAGCAACCGTGCTGCCCCAGGTGCTGAAGATCGCCGGCACGATTGTTGCCCCCACAACACTGCTGACTGCCTTACTATTCTACTTCGGATTGATGTACGCCATCGGGTACTTCCGGTACTTCGGCGTCAATTGGACAGTCCTCAATCTTCCGCTCCAGGACTATCTGCTTCTCAGCGCGAGCGGCGGGATCATTCCACTGGTCTACGCCGCCGGTGTCATGCTGCTGGGCCTGTGGCTCTACCAGCTGCCGCTGGACATGCTGTCCACCCGAGCCCAGCGGGTCATGCTTGCGGTGTTGCTGCCATCGGCGGCCATTGCCGGGTTGTTCCTGCTCGGTGTGGCCATGGTCGACGTCTGGTATCCCGTACTCGGCATGAATTTCCCTCAGGAAGGGCGTGGACTCAGCCTTTCCATCGGAGTCTTGCTGCTTGCCTACGCCGCCCGGCTACGCCGGAGGCTCAGCGCGAAACGGCGATCCGTGCGGACACCACCGCGCGTGCCGGTAGGTATGGTGATAGCCAAGTGGGGCACGGTCTTTATTCTGGTCAGCGTGGGACTGTTCTGGGCGGTGTCAAGCTATGCGGTTAATGCCGGAGAGGCAGAGGCCCGAGGCCTCGCGGTTGACCTGCCCTGCGAAACAGATGTGGCGATTTACAGCGAGAAGAGTTTGAATATTCAAACACCAAGCGTCCGAGAAAGCACCCGGCAAAGCGCCGACTCGGCTTATCCATTCCGCTACGATAACCTTAAACTGGTACCACAGTCCGGGAACATGTACCTTTTCCTTCCAGCTGGTTGGACCCATGAAAAAGGTACGGCCATACTGCTGCCGCGCAGTGATAAAATTCGACTGGAATTCAGCCGACCAGCAGGAGTACAGAACGAAATCTGTTGATGCACACCGCTCGGCCACGCACCGGTAGAACTGCTTACAATCATAGCGCACTGCCAGCGCGATATCTCTGCGTACCTCCGGATCGGTGGTCGAGGGCGAATTCCACCACCTGTTCCCCGATGGTGCGCAGGGTGCGATCGACGGCGGGGTCGGAGGGAACGCCGTGGGCATCGAAGGTCACCTCGCCGGAGTTCAGCGCCGCGCCTAGCGGCGTGGGCCAGCCACGCAGCGCGTGCACGATCGAACGCAGAGCGGTCAGCGTGGTCACTGCCGCCTGCCAGCCCAGCGCCATCGCCACGCAGCCGATCGCCCGCCCATCCAGGTAGGGCCGGGTGTCAGAGCGCAAGTCCTCGACGTAGTCCAGCGCGTTTTTCACCAACCCGGACACTGTGCCGTGGTAGCCCGGGGAGACCAGCACCACCCCGTCGGCCTCGCGCAACGTCTCCACCAGCCGCAGCGCCACCGCGCTGCGGTCGAGCACCATCGGGTCGTAAAACGGCAGCACCAGATCCGTGCCGGTGATCGCGACGGTCTCCGCCCCCACGAGACGGGCACTGTCCAGGACGACGCTCAGGGCACGCTCGGTCTGCGAATCCGCACGGATCGAACCACCGATGCCGACCACGGTGATTCCCATACTGGCAAACCTTACGCGGTGAATCTCACGAGCCCCCACAAAGTCACTGGCGGCTTACAGACGGCGAGGGCCCGGCAACCCCCAGTCTTGCCGGGCCCTCGACTGCTGACAGGTTAGGCCTTGCTCTGTGCGCCCGAGCGCGCCGGGTTGGCTTGCCCGCAGCCTTCGTCCTTCTCGGACTGCTTGGCACGTAGGCCCTGCTCGACCCGGTGGCCCAGACCCTGCCCGTCGTGATCACGCAGGTTGTTGTTGGATCACCGGTGAGCGCGGCACCTCACGACACGACCAAGAGGTGCTCTCCTGGCGGGGTCAGCTCGCCGATCACCGGGGCGCCCGGGACTTCGCCGGCCACCAGCAGGCCGCCGGACGTTTGCGCGTCGGCGAGCAGCAGCAACTCGTCCTCGCCCACCGAGGTGGACGCGCACAGGTGCGGGCGCACCCAGTCCAAGTTGCGCCGGGTGCCCCCGCTGACGTAGCCGTCGGCCACCGCCTGGCGAGCTCCGTCCAGGTAGGGCACGGCAGCTGCGTTGACCACAGCAGATACTCCGCTGGCCCGCGCCAGTTTCAGCAGATGCCCGAGCAAGCCGAACCCGGTGATGTCGGTGGCGCACCGCGCGCCGGCCGCCACCGCGGCCGCCGCGGCGGCTTGGTTGAGCGCCGTCATCGTCGCCACGGCCTGCGGGAACACCTCACCGGTGGCTTTGTGCCTCGTGTTGAGCACGCCGATGCCGAGGGGCTTGGTCAGCGACAGCGGCAGCCCGGCCGCCCCAGCATCGTTGCGCAGGATCAGCTGCGGGTCGGCGACACCGGTGACGGCCATGCCGTATTTGGGTTCCGGGTCATCCACGCTGTGCCCGCCGGCCAGGTGGCAGCCGGCGCTGGCGCACACGTCTCGGCCGCCGCGCAGCACCTCGGCAGCCAGTTCGAAGGGCAGCACGTCACGTGGCCAGCCCAGCAGGTTCACCGCGACCACCGGCCGGCCGCCCATCGCGTACACATCCGACAGGGCGTTGGCCGCCGCGATGCGGCCCCAGTCGTACGGGTCATCCACCACCGGGGTAAAGAAGTCCGCGGTGGCGATGATCGCGAGCCCGTGCCGGACCTGCACCACCGCAGCGTCGTCGCCGTCATCCAGGCCGACGACCAACTCCCCGGCTGGGTCGGCCACCTCCGCACCGACAAGCCCGGCCACGACCGATTCGAGCTCACCGGGAGGGATCTTGCAGGCACAGCCACCGCCGTGCGCATACTGGGTCAGGCGGGTTCCGGTAGCCGTCATAACGCCCACCGTAACTGGATGCGCTACAGATGCCAGCCCATCCACCAACCGGCAAACCGCCGAGGGCCAGCGTCTCCACGATGACCAGCCCAATGGTCAATGGGTAACCAGAACGGTGACCTTTCGCGACGCCAGATCCGGCGCAACGACCGGCGTTGAGCGCGGCGAGCCCGGCATGGGCGCGAACCCGGCACACACAAAACGGTATCGGATGAGGTTACTTGCGAATACATCGAAAAGAGAATGGCTCAACGCTGGATTGCACTGCGCAACGTGGTAACGACCTCGTCGTCGGAACTCTGCGAGAAATCTGAATACCACATGCCGATCGCTTGCAGCTGCGGTGGTGTGATCAACGCAACGAACTCGTCGGCGGCGTCGGATAGCGCGCGGACCCAATCGGCAGGTGCCACTGGGACAGCCAGCACCACTCGCGCCGCGCCCTGAGCCCGAGCAACCTGGCAGGCAGCCCGTGCGGTTGACCCGGTCGCGATGCCGTCATCGACCACGATGGCGGTACGCCCGGCGAGCGGGATCCGGGGCCGATCACCGCGGAACCGCTCGGCACGGCGCTGGAGCTCAGCTCGCTCCCGGCGTTCCACGTCGTCGAACGCCTCCGGCGTGACACCTGCCCGGCGGACCGTCTCGGGGAGCACGATCCGCACGCCACCTTCACCGATGGCGCCCATAGCCAGCTCGGGCATCGACGGGACACCGAGTTTGCGGACGAGGATGACGTCCAACGGGGCGTCGAGGGCAGCTGCCACCTCCGCCGCCACCTGGACGCCGCCGCGCGGCAGGCCCAGCACCACCAGGTCTGCGGCCGCGTCGGGGTCCCTCAGGTACCGCAGCCGCTCACCCAGCTGCCGGCCTGCGTCAGCTCGATCGACGAAGACCTCACTACCTCTGTCCACCGGTACTCATTATCCGCGTTCTGCCCCGGGGCACACGCTGATTAGGGGTGCGGTACGACGGTAAACGTGGCGGTGAGCTGCCGCACGCCGCAGGTAGCGGACACGGGGAAGGCTCCCACAGGCGCATCCGGGCGCACGGTGGCGGTTCCGAACAGGTGCCATGGCTGGTGACCGTTGGGGTCTGGCTGCAGCGCACCGACATCAAGCACCGGCGAGCGGACCGCACCAAGGTCATCAAGGCAGGCCACATCGAGCTTCACCGTCGCGTTCCGCAACCCTTCCTGCGGCGACAGCCGCAGCCAGCTTTCCCCGAGAGCGGGTGATGGAGTCGTCGTCGGCACCTGCGGCGTGACGGTCCGGCCAGGCGAGGACCTTACGTCGGTCGGGCTGGGGGTCCCTGTGCACGCCACTGCCAGCATCCCCACACTGGCGATGCCGACACTGGCCACGACGGTCCACACTCTCATACCTCGCGCAGCATGCCATCCCTGTGCCTCCGGTGCGCCGCGCCACGCCAACCGATCGCAGTCTGGATGCAGACTGCTGCTTCCAGGGGCTCGATAACAGCAGTCTGCATCCAGACTGCGGGAAAGCAGGGCTCAGCGGAGCATGTTGGCGATGGGGGCTAGGCGGGGAGAGCCTTCGTCTTCGTGGTAGTCGGCTAGGTCGGTCTCATCAGTGCCGTTGAACAGGCGTAGCCGGCGCGCCACGATCGTCACCACCACCGCCACGACGAGGTTGCCGATGAGCGCAACAAACCCCACGTAGATCTGCGTCAGCGAACCGGCGAAGGGGTGCCACCCAGCGATCGACAACTTGCCCAGCGCGAGTGCGGAGCCGCCGAAGTGCTGCCTCCCGGTCGCAGGATTGGGGATGCCGTAGAGCATGACCAGCCCCCATCCCATACCGGCTACCCATCCGGCGAGCAATCCCCAGATATGGAACCAGCGCGTGTACAGCGCGATGGCCACTATAGGCAGTGTCTGCAAGATGATCACACCGCCGATCAGCTGCAGGTCGATCGCGTACTGGGGATCGATGACGACGATGAACAGCACCGCACCGAACTTCACCACCAGGGAGGCCAGCTTGGCCTGCTGCGCCTCGGCCCGGGAGTCGGCATCGCGACGCAGGTAAGCCTTGTAGATGTTGCGGGTCCACAGGTTGGCCGCGGCGATCGACATGATCGCCGCCGGCACCAGCGCACCGATCCCGATGGCAGCGTAGGCAATGCCGGCGAACCAGTCCGGGAACTGGCTGTTGAACAGGACCGGGACGATCGTGTTGGAGTCCGGCCGGCCGGTGGCCCCGTTGACGATCGGCCGCGTATTCGCGGCGACCGCCACGTACCCGAGCAGCGCGATCAGCCCGAGCAGCAGCGAGTACGCGGGTAGCGCCGACATGTTGCGCTTGATGACGTCTCGGCTGCGGGAGGCCAGCACCCCGGTTACCGAGTGCGGGTACAAGAACAGCGCCAGCGCGGAGCCGAATGCCAGTGTGGCGAATTGCAGCTGGTTGTTGGCGTTGAGCAGCAGCCCGTCAGCGGTTGTCGCCGTTTTGGCGAACTTCGTGTCCGCAGCGCTGAAGATGCTGTCCCAGCCGCCGAGCCTGGCCGGCAGGTACAGCACCGCCACCGCGATCACCAGGTAGATGAGTACGTCCTTGACGAAGGCGATCAGCGCCGGAGCGCGCAAGCCGGACCGGTAGGTATAGGCGGCGAGGATGACGAAGGCCACGATCAACGGCAGGTGCCCGAGGAGGCCGGTGCCGTTAAGCCCCATCGTGCGCAGCACCGCTTCCAGCCCGGCCAGCTGCAGCGCGATGTAGGGCATCGTCGCGACGATCCCGGTGACCGCCACGACCAGGGTGAGCGTCGGCGAGCCGTAGCGGCCCTGCACGAAGTCAGCGGGTGTGACGTACCCGTGCACCCGGGATACCGACCACATTCGCAGCAACGGCAGAAACACCAGCGGGTAGGCAATGACCGTGTAGGGCAGCGCGAACAAACCCAGCGCACCTGCACTGAACACCAGCGCCGGGACGGCGACGAAGGTGTAAGCGGTGTAAAGATCGCCGCCGATAAGGAACCAGGTGATCCACGAGCCGAACTTGCGGCCGGCGAGCCCCCATTCGTCCAGATGGTCCAGCCTGGTCGGCTGCCCCCACCGCACCGCGATAAAACCAAGCACGGTGACGAGGCCAAACAGCGCAGCGAAGACGGTAATCTCGGTCCACTGTGGGTTCATCGTCGATCACCTTGCGTTTTCAGGTACACGACGATGGTGCACAACACCGCGATCGGAATCCAGATAAATTGATACCAGTAAAAGAACGGAAAGCCCAGTACGCGCGGTTCGATACGGTTGTATACCGGAGTAATCAGCATCAATAGCGGCACGAGCAGCAACAGATTCCAATTGCTCCAGCGCTGCGACGGCGAGCGGGGCGGCATCCCGACATTATGCTCAATGCCCTTGACCGGCCACGCAGGGCCGTTCGTGTACTTCCTGCTGGCCTGCGGCGAAGGCGAGCCGCCAGCGTGCAACGGTCCCGCACAACCACGAAGGCACCCCGATCGGTGATCAACCCAGCAGTGACCTTTCGACCACAGCACGTAGCCCGCCGGCCAGGCAGTGGGGCGAGTCCGAGAAACTCGAATACCACAGGTACGTCACCGATCCCTATCCATTAGTTCTCGTTAGCCTTGGTAGGTCCATTTCTGTGACCGCGCGCTGTCAAGGAGGCATCAGTCTTGCTCAATCCAGGAACGGCGCTGGCTCGCGTGCTCGTAGACGAACTGGCGCGGGGCGGGGTGACCGATGCGGTGATCGCTCCGGGTTCGCGGTCGGCGCCGTTGGCGATCTCCTTCGCCAACCATCCGGGGATCCGGCTCCATGTGCGCATCGATGAGCGCTCAGCCGCCTTCCTGGCACTCGGCTTGGCCAAGGCATCGGGCACCCCGGTGCCGGTTGTGTGCACCTCGGGTACCGCCGCGGCCAACTTCCACCCCGCCGTGCTCGAAGCCGCCCACTCGAAGGTCAGCCTCATCGTGCTGACCGCGGACCGGCCGCCCGAGCTGCGTGGTACCGGCGCCAACCAGACCATCGACCAGATCAAGCTGTACGGGGATGCCATTGGCTTTTTCACGGAGTTGGGTGTTGCCGAGGCCCGGCCCGGTTCGGTCGCCTACTGGCGGTCGGTGATCTGCCGTGCCCTCGCGGCCGCTACCGGCAACGGCCCCGTCCATCTCAACGTGCCGTTCCGGGAGCCGCTGGTCCACGATCTCGCCGACGAGGAATGGCCAGAACCGTTGGAGGGGCGACCCGACGGTCAACCGTGGACAGTGCTACACCCGGTTTCCGCGGTGGCCGAAACGGTGGACGAATTGGTGAACCCGCCACAGCGAGGCATTCTTGTGGTGGGAGACGGTGCTGGGCAGCCCGATCGGGCAGTTGCTTTCGCACAAGCAGCCGGCTGGCCCCTTTTCGCCGAGCCGATGAGCGGGGCCCGTCTCGGCCCCAACGCGGTCACAACATACAGCCAGCTCGTCGCGACCCCAGAGATCGTCGACAGGTACCGTCCCGAGTTGGTGGTCACCGTGGGCAAGCCGGGATTGGCCAAATTCCTGCTCAACCTCTACCCCCGGATCCGGCACATTGTGGTCGATCCGAATGGGCAATGGGCAGATCCCACGCGCACCGCACGAGAAGTCGTCCCCACTTTGCCCGCCCTGAAAAGCGTCCGGGAATCATCGGAGTGGCTTGGGGCATGGCAGCGCATGGAGGCGGCCGGGCGCGCGGAATTGGAACGGATCCTGGGCCAGGAAGCCGAACTGACCGAGCTGCGGCTGGCCCAGGACATGGCTGAACTGGCTGGTCCTAACGCGATGTTTTTCGTCGGCTCCAGCATGCCGATCCGTTGCCTCGACCTGATCATGCGCGCGGGGCCCGGGCCGTGGGTGCTGGCCAACCGGGGCGTCAGTGGCATCGACGGCTGTGTCTCGACTGCCATCGGCGCCGCCCTGGCGCACCAGACGGCCGGCGGTGGTCCCTCCTTCGCGATGCTCGGCGACCTGGCAGCCATTCACGACCAGAACGGGCTGATCATCGGGCCGGGCGAACCGCGCCCTGACCTGACCATCGCGATCGTCAACAACGATGGCGGGGGCATCTTCTCCTTCCTCCCTTACGCAGGCATGGACCAGTTCGAGAAGCTGTTCGGCACCCCGCACGGGGTCGACTTCGCCCACATGGCGGCCGCCGCAGGGTGGGACTACCAGCGGGTGGCCAGCGCCGACGAGCTGCCCGGCGCGCTCAAGGGTGGCGGCACCCGACTCCTCGAGGTCCGCACGGACCGGGCCGCCAGTGCTGCGTTCCAGCAGCAGCTACGCCGTGAGATCAGCAAGGCGGCGCTGGCTGCACTCAACGCGTAGCGGTGGATAGGCGCACCTTGAGGGCGTGCAGTTCGTCGCACAGCGCGGTGGGCAGCGCGTCGCCGGTCGTGGCGAACCATTGCTCGATAAGGGGCAGTTCGGCACGCCACTCGTCAGTGTCCACTGCCAGGGCAGCGCGCACGTCTTCCACCGCGATGTCCAAGCCGGACAGGTCGAGCTGGTCAGGAGTGGGCACCCGGCCGATCGCAGTGTCAACCGCCCCGGAACGGCCCTCGACCCGCTCCAGGATCCACTTGAGCACCCGGCTGTTCTCCCCAAAGCCCGGCCACAGGTAGCGACCATCAGCACCGCGGCGGAACCAGTTGACGTAAAAAATCTTCGGCAGCTTGCTGGCGTCAGCCGCCTTGCCCACGTCGATCCAGTGCTGGAAGTAGTCGCCGACGTGGTAGCCGATGAACGGCAGCATCGCCATCGGGTCGCGGCGCACCTGGCCGACCGGCCCGCTGGCCGCCGCGGTCTTCTCACTGGACAGCGTGGCGCCCAAGAACACCCCGTGCTGCCAGTCGAAAGCCTCATTGACCAGGGGAAGCGTACTGGCCCGGCGACCACCGAACAGGATCGCCGAGATCGGCACGCCCGCCGGGTCGTCCCACTCGTCGGCGAGCATCGGGCACTGCGCCATCGGCGTGCAATACCGCGAGTTCGGGTGCGCGGCGCGCTGCCCGCCGGCGCCCTTGGCCGGTGTCCAGTCCTCCAGCCGCCAGGAGGTGAGGTGCTCAGGCTGGTCTTCCATGCCCTCCCACCAGATGTCCCGGTCATCGGTGAGCGCGACGTTGGTGAAGATCGAATTACCCAAGGACAGCGTGCGCATGGCGTTGGGGTTGGTCTGCCAGCTGGTGCCCGGGGCCACCCCGAAAAACCCGGCTTCGGGATTGACCGCGTACAGCCGCCCATCGGCCCCGAACCGCATCCATGCGATGTCGTCACCGAGAGTCTCCGCCTTCCAGCCGGGGATGGTCGGCGCGAGCATCGCAAGGTTGGTCTTGCCACAAGCCGACGGGAACGCGGCGGCGATGTAGTGAGTGGATCCTTCCGGGCTGGTCAGCTTGAGGATGAGCATGTGCTCGGCGAGCCAGCCCTCGTCGCGCGCCATCACCGAGGCGATCCGCAACGCGTAGCACTTCTTGCCCAGCAACGAGTTACCGCCGTAGCCGGAACCGTAGCTCCAGATCGTCCTTTCCTCAGGGAAGTGGCTGATGTACTTGGTCTCGTTGCACGGCCAGGGCACGTCCGGCTGGCCGGGTTCCAGCGGGTATCCCACCGAGTGCAGGCACGGCACGAACGGTGCGTCACTGCCATCCGGCCGGACGAATTTACGCAGCGCCGCGGCGCCCATCCGGGTCATGATTCGCATCGAGCACACCACGTAAGCGGAATCGGTGATCTCCACGCCCAGTTTCGGCTCGGGGTCGCCCAGCGGACCCATGCAGAAGGGCACCACGTACATCGTCCGGCCGCGCATGCAGCCCCGGTACAGCCCCGTCATGATCTGCTTCATCTCGTCGGGATGCATCCAGTTGTTGGTGGGCCCGCAGTCTCGCTCCGTGCGCGAGCAGATGAACGTGCGCTCCTCCACCCGGGCCACGTCGGACGGGTCGGAGACAGCCCAGAACGAGTTCGGTTTGCGGTGCAGCCGGGTGAACGTGCCGGCCTCGACCAGCTGCGCGGTAAGCCGTCGCCACTCCAGCTCGGATCCGTCGCACCACTCAATACGGTCGGGCTGGGTGAGCTCAGCGGTCTCGCGCACCCACTGACACAACTGGGCATGACGGGTAGGGGTCTGATCGAGGCCTGGAATGGTTGCGATAGTCACTGCTCGTCTCCTTCGTGAGCCAACCGGCTCCCATCCGACCGACGACGTTCGCCGGGAACGCCGAGGACCGCCACATGCTGGGCACGGGCGGTGGACGTCGAAGGGATCGAAAACTACGGTAGTCCGGCAGGTGAACTCGCGCCCTTGTTTGAGAAATTCCTCACAAAAGACTGCCTGTGGTGGTGCTCACTTGGGCAGGTGCCGTGCCAGCGCTGCGGCGGCCGCCCCGAGAGCTTTCGATTCCAGCAACACCGCCAACGGTATTACCGGCACGTCGATAGCAGTGCGGTCCGATACGAATTGGCGTTGCACGCTGATCAGCTTCGCCATCGGAAGTTCGTCTACCACCAAGACCTCCCTACGCAGTCCCGGCGGTACAGATGTGGCAAATGTGACAAGGCTGCCTATGGCTAGCTGGCTTGGCTTACCGAGGACATGTTGAAGTCGGGGATCCGCAAAGGCGCCATCGCGGTGCGGGAAAACCAGTCCTTCCATTCCCGGCACAAGGTGCTCTCGGTGGCGCCGACCTCGCTGACCCTGCGGATCAGGTCGATCGGACTCTCGTTGAACCGGAAGTTGTTCACCTGACCAACCACCTCACCACTCTCGACGAGGTACACCCCATCCCGGGTCAGCCCGGTGAGCAACAACGACACTGGATCGACCTCTCGGATGTACCACAGGCAGGTCAGCAACAAGCCGCGGTCGGTACGCGCTACCAGCTCGTCGGTCCGCGCCGTGCTGCCCCCGGTCAAGATCAGGTTCTCTGCTGGTGAGGTGAATTGGGCACCGAATTCCTGCGCGGCTGCCCGGGGATAGGCCAGAGCGTTGATCGTGCCGTTACGCAGCCAATCCACCCGATGCACCGGGGCACCGTTGTCGAACACGCTGGCCGAGTCGCTCGACGCAGTGGTCACCAAGAACGGCGCGGTCTGCAGCCCGGGCACCGAGGGATCACTGGACAGCGTCAGCGGCAGCCCGGTGAGTTGCTCACCGAGCCGGGTGGCACCGGGTCCCTTGCCGGGCACGGCGAAAGCGGACCGGCCCTCGTGCGCCGGGCGGCCGTCCATCGACCACACCATGTACAGCATCAGATCCGCGACCGCAGAGGGCGGCAGGATTGTCTCGTACCGGCCGGCGGGCAGCTGAACCTGTCGCTTTGACCAGCACAGCCGGCGGCGTAGCTCCGCGACGAGAGCGGGGAAGTCCAGATCAGTGAAATCGGCAGTGTACGCACCGACCCAGGCACTGCGGCCGAGGTTGTCGGCGATCTTGGCATTGATCTCGATGGTCCCGGTGGGCTGCACCCAACGGCGGCGTAACCCGGTCGATGACGCCAGCCAGGTGGTCTCGACGCGGTGGTCGGCGAAGCCGTAGAGCAGCTCTCCGCGACCGGACTCGCCGGCTCCATCGAAGGTCGCAGCAAGCTCGCCGGTCAACCGGGCGAACACGCCGATCTCGGTAGCCGCCCCGGGTTCGCCGAAATCACCGTCAGCTTCGCCTTCCACCAGCGGTGCCACGTCCTGTGCCGGACCAGACTCGCGGGCGGCCTGCTCGCTGGCCGCGACGACGGCGCGCACCTCGTCGAGCTCGGCGCCATTGCCGCTGACCACGCCGACCGAGTCGCCCACCACGGAGATCACCGAGAAGGAACGGGTGGTGGAGTGCCCGTTGGTGGTCATCGTGCTGTTCGCCCAGCGCAGGTTCACCTCGCTGGTATCGGTGAGCACCACGGTGCAGCCGTCGGCTTTCGACGCGTCCAGCGCGGTCGTGGTCAGCTCGTCTGGACTGATCACTCGCCGGCCTCCTCGCGGGCGTTGAGCACGTTGATGTCGCGGAACAGCGCCGACGGGCACCCGTGGCTGACCGCCGCGACCTGGCCGGGTTGCGCCTTGCCGCAGTTGATCGCACCGCCCAGCACCCATGTCGAGGGGCCACCCACCGCTTCCATGGCGCCCCAGAAATCAGTCGTGGTGGACTGGTAGGCGACATCGCGGAGCTGTCCGGCCAGCGCGCCGTTCTCGATGCGGTAGAAGCGCTGGCCGGTGAACTGGAAGTTGTAGCGTTGCATGTCGATCGACCACGAACGGTCGCCGACGATATAGATGCCGCGTTGCACCCCGGAGATCAGCTCCGCAGTGGAGGTGTCGGACGTCGAGTCCGGCTGCAGCGATACGTTGGCCATGCGCTGGATGGGGACGTGGTGCGGGGAGTCGGCATACGCGCACCCCGCCGAGCGCTCCAACCCGAGGCGCCGGGCGAACACCCGATCGGTCTGGTAGCCCACCAGTGTCCCGTCGCGTACCAAGTCCCATTGTGAAGTGGCCACCCCGTCGTCGTCGTAGCCGATGGTGGCCAGGCCGTGCGGGTACGTGCGATCGCCGGTGACATGCATGATCGGCGAGCCGTAATGCAGGGTGCCCAGCTTGTCCGGGGTGGCGAACGATGACCCGGCGTAGGCAGCTTCGTAGCCGATTGCCCGGTCGTACTCGGTGGCGTGCCCGATCGACTCATGGATGGTCAGCCACAGGTTGGTGGGGTCGATCACCAGGTCGTACCGGCCGGGCGCCACGCTGGGCGCCTTGACCTTCTCAGCCAGCCACTCCGGGAGCTGCGCCAGCTCGCTGTCCCAGTCCCACACGGTGTTGCCGGCCAGGTATTCCCAGCCGCGGGCGGTCGGCGGAGCGCAGGTCCGCATAGTCTCGAACAATCCCGCCGCCTGGTCCACCGCGATCGCGGTGACCGAGGGGTGCATGCGGACCCGCTGCTGGGTGGTGCTGGTGCCGTCGGAGTCGGCGTAGAACTTGGTCTCCCTCCCTGCTCGGAAGATCACGTCGGTGTGGTCGATACCGTCGGTGGCCAGCAGCCGGTGAGACCACTCCGACAGCAACGCCACCTTCTCGCTCAACGGCACCGAAAACGGGTCGATCTCGTGACCGCCGGCCCACACCACGCCAGCATGGACGGGCTCCCCGGCCAGCTCTACCCGTTCGGCGTTGAGCGGCCGCAGCGTGCGGGCCACCTCGACGGCCCGCTGCGCGGTGGTCACCGCGGAGGTGGGGGTCAGCTCGAGATGGGAGGCGAACCCCCAGGTGCCCTCAACGATCACCCGGACAGCCAGCCCGATGGTGGTCGAGTCCTGCATAGTGGCCACGGCCCCATCGCGCAGCCGCAGCAGCTGCCCAGTGATCCGCTCGATCCGCACGTCAGCGTGCTCGGCGCCGAGCTCGCGCGCTCGTTCGAGAGCTGCATCAGCCAGCGACCGCAACGGCAAGGCGAGGAAATCGGTGTCGATGGTTCCGGTACTCACACCCGCCGACCCTAGCTGCAACGGCGGAAGAGTGCGGAAGAGTGATGACTGGAAGGTGTGTTCTTCACTGACCGCGGTACAAAAGTACCTGTTGCAATCAGTGACCGGCGTGCCATAGCTTGAGCCTGCATCACCACGGAAAGTAAGTGGGACCGCTGGGTCATTGGGGGGCCAAATCATTACACACTCCGGGCAGTAATACCGGGCGGAGTCCGCGAAGCGCTTGAGCGCGCCGGCGATATAGGGGGATCGTGTCGCGGCATTCTTTCCGGGTATATCCAGCATCGGCAACAGATCCATTGAGCGGCTGTGCCCAACCTCGGGGCACAAGTTCCCGGCGTCGCTTCGGTCCTGCTGACTTTGACTACTCCATCAACTGGGAGAGGGGAAAGGCGTTATGAGGGTCTCGGATGTATTCACCATGGGCGCCGGCTACGGGCACGGCGGTGAGGGGTACACTGATTGGGGCAAGGAGAATCCCTGCTACCGGAACGGCATCTGCCACCGGGAATCCGACCCCGAGCGCAAGTACTGTGACCCGCGGTCTCGGCTTCATGGGCTTGCTGCAATTATCGGCACCCGCAAGTACGGCGGGGCTGGCCTCATCTCCATCTAGCATTCACTCGTCATCCCGCAGGTCCTCAGCTGGCGGCGGGGAGCATCGGGGCTGAGAATTCCGGCGCAGTCCCGATGTTTGATTCCGGTGTAGTGGGGGAATCCCCTCTGTGTTCGGCAGTACGGTCAAGGCGCCATAGGGACTATATGGGCGGCCGGCCGCACCGTCTGGGCGCAGCGCCGGAACGCCCAGCCAGCCTAGCGAAACGCCGCGGCGCGTACAGATGTGCGCAGCCGGGCCCCCTAGGGGGAAGGGCCCGGGTCGCCATTCGGGGGGCGACCCGGGCCTTTATGCACCTTCAGCCAAGAATCTTACCTGGGCTCTGAAGATGCACCCTGGTCTTCGCTCCAGCGCTGGGCCAACAGGCAAATCCGCTGGGCTAGTTCGTCCGCGGTGGTTTCCGGGTCGCTGCTGCGTCCGGCCGCCAGTCCGAGCAGGTAAGCGGTGAGGGGTGCGGCTGGCCGCGCCACCCCGTGCGCGACGTCTCGGGACAGGTCCAGCACCCGCGACTGCATCGCTGCTAGGGAGACCGCATCGCCAAGATCCAGTTCCTGGCATACCAGGTTGACCCACTCCTGAAGGGTGTTCACGCCAGTAATCCTGCCAGGCTGTAGGCGTGCAGACGATCTACCCGCAGCGAGCCCGGATGACCACCGGGCAGCAACGCGCCTGGGAGCGCAGCTGGCACCGGTGGGGCGCCGATGTCCTTGACCTGCCCGAAGGGCCTCTGGACACGGCCGGATGGTTCGGGCGCGCGGCCCCGGTCGTCCTGGAGATCGGCTCCGGTATGGGCGAGTCGACCGCGTCCATGGCACTGGCCGCACCGGAGATCGACCATCTCGCCGTCGAGGTCTACCAACCGGGCCTGGCCCAGCTGCTGCTGCGTATCGAGCAAGCGCAGATCACCAACCTGCGGCTGCTGCGCGGTGACGCGCAGGCATTGCTCCACGACCACATCTCGGCAGGCAGCCTGCACGCCGTCCGGATTTACTTCCCCGACCCATGGCCCAAGCGCCGCCACCACAAACGTCGCCTGGTCACTGGCGAGTTCGTCGCCCTGGTGGCGTCCCGGCTGGCGCCGGGTGGCACGCTGCATCTGGCTACCGACTGGGAGGCCTACGCGCTGGAGATGCTCGCCGCCTGCACCGCCGAGCCCACCCTGCGCAACACCGCGGTCGGCTTCGCTACCCGACCGCTGTGGCGACCGGTCACCAAGTTCGAACAACGTGCCCGCGATGATGGCCGCGCCGTCCGCGACCTGTTGTTCACCAAGCGCTGAAGCGCTAGCCCCGCGGTCGGGCCCGTGTCGCGCGCTGGTGTCGAGTGTGCCTGCCGCCGGTGCACGGTCATGCGGCAGGATCGGTGACCATGAACCCGGACTCCGCGTCGACCAGGCCGATCACCCTGCTCGTCTGGGATGCGCCCAACATTGACATGAGTTTGGGCTCGATCCTTGGCGGACGTCCCAGCTCCGCGTCACGGCCGCGGTTCGACGCCCTGGGTCGCTGGCTGATCACCCGTGCCGGGCCCGACACCGAGCCGGAGGCGACGGTGTTCACCAACGTCGCGCCGGGGAGTACCGATTTCGTGCGGCCCTGGGTGGAGGCATTGCGCAACACCGGGTTCGCCGTGTTCGCCAAACCGAAGATCGACGAATCTGACATCGATGAAGACATGCTCACGCATATCCGGTCCCGCCATGAGCAAGGTGTGCTGCGCCAGTTGCTGGTGGCCTCCGGGGACAGCCGTGCCTTCCGGGAGCCGCTCGAGGATCTGGTCGCCCACGGCGTCGAGGTCACCGTGCTCGGGTTCCGGGAACACGCCTCGTTCGCAGTCAACTCGGCCGTGCTGGGGTTCGAGGACCTGGAGGACATTCCGGAGCTGTTCCTGCAACCACTGCCCCGGATCACCCTGGAGACGCTGCCGCCCGAAGGCGCCTGGCTTCCCCCGCTGCGGCCGCTGTCGGCCTTGCTGCGTCACTCGCTGACCGAGCCCATCCCATGATGCGGCTGAGCGCCCCGGTGGTGCTGCCCTGCGACGAGCAGTGCACGGTGCTGCGCGACGCCGTGGTGGACGTCGACGACGCCGGACGGCTGGCTTATGTCGGTCCTTTGGCGCAGGCACCGGCGTTCCAGGGCACCGTCCTGCAGCTAACCGGCATCCTGATGCCCGGGCTGGTCAATGCGCACGCGCACACGGCGATGACCGGTATGCGTGGCCTGGGCGGGGACCTGCCGCTGATGCGCTGGCTGACCGAGGTGATCTGGCCTGCCGAGTCCCGGATGGACGCCGACGACGTGCGCGCCGGCATGCTGGTCGGCGTTGTGGAGATGCTCCGCGCTGGGATCACCACCAGCGTGGAGATGTACTTCTACAACGAAGCGGTCGTGGATGCCGTACTCGCCGCGGGTAGCCGGGTGGTGGTAACGCCCGGCATCATCGCGGCCCCGGGCTGGGACCGGCTCGGCAGCTGGCGGCAGATGCTGGACGGCATCAACCGGTGGATCGACGCCGACGGCATCCGCTTCGGGCCCGGTGAACGCATCGAACTGGGCTACGGCCCGCACGCCGCCTACACGTTGCCCGCTGAGGCGCTGGCGGCGGCGGGCGCGGACGCTCGGCAACGCGGTGCACTGCTGCATATCCACGTCGCCGAGACCACCGGTGAGGACACCGCGATCCGCGAGGCGCACGGGTCGGTGCCGCTGCTGCTGGAAAATCTCGGCGTACTGAACCCGGGAGCGCGGGTGCTGGCCGCGCACGCGGTACAGCTGTCCGACAGCGATATCGCCGTGCTGTCCCGGCACCGCGTCGGCGTGGCGCACTGCCCGGTCTCCAACAGCAAGCTGGCCTCCGGGATCGCGCGGCTGCTGGACCTGCGCGCCGCGGGGATCGCCGTCGGCCTGGGCACCGACGGCCCGGCCTCGCACGATGACCTGGATCTGTGGACCGACGCCCGGCTAGCCGCCTTGCTGGCCCGGCTCACCTCCGGGGACGCTGCCGCGGTGACCGCCGCGCAGGCGCTCCTGCTCGCCACCCGGGGCGGTGCGGCCGCGCTGGGTCGCGATGATCTCGGCACCCTGCGCCCGGGTGGGTGGGCCGATCTGGTGCACATCGGCGCCGACGATCCGGCCTTCGCAGCCGGGTTGGGCGTCCCGGACGCCCAGTTGCTGGCCAACCTGGTATGGACGGCCGGAGCCCGGGCGGTGCGGGATGTATGGGTTGCCGGAGAGCAGGTGGTGCAGGGCGGCCGCTCGACCCGGATCGACACCGGGCAAGCGCATGCCGCTCTGCACGCGAGAGTGTCTCGGATCACTGCCTCTTGATGGCGTGGCGCACCCATTTAGTGGGTCGAACGGAGTACCATACTCAGACTTTCCAGGATGTGTGCAGGCAGTAACCCTCATGGGTGAGCACACCTCCGTTGAGGAACACCCGTCGGGAGACTGGAGACACGGTGGGTCGTCATACGGCCACCCAAGATCCGGTGCACGTGCTGTATCTCGGCAGTTCGGCCGACATTGGAGCACTACGCCGGTTACTGGAGGCACACGGAGCGGTGACTCGCAGCCGGCTTACGCCAGCGGTCACCGTCGTGGTCGCCGACTCCTCCGTGCCCGCAGATCACCCCACCGTGCGGGCCGCGGGCATGCTCGGCATCCCTGTCATGGAACCCGCCGAGGCGATGGTCCAGTACGCCACGTGGCGCAATCCCCGCGAGTCGAGCCAGCCAACGGCGAGTGCCCGGAGGCCCTGGCCGTTTCGCCGACCCGTGAGCTAGCCGCGCAACCGCATCGACATGACCAGGTACCGGTAGGAGCCGTCCCTGGCGTCATCTGCAGCGCCGTCATCAAGCCCGGTCACCGGGGTGATGACGGTTGGTTTGCTGGACTCGGTGAACGACAGGCGCGCCCGGGGCGTGGTGACCGCGCTAAGCCCGTCAAGCAGATAACCGGCGTTGAACCCGATAGTCAGCGGCTCTCCGGTGAGGCCCACCTCGAGCTCCTCCTCGGCACTGGACTCGTCGTCCGCCTCCGCTGACAGCTGCACCATGCCGTCGGCAAAGACCAGGCGGACCGGCGCGAACCGCTGCGCCACCAACGACACCCGTTTGAGTGCGGCGATGAGCTCAGCGACATCGACCTCCACGGTGGTCGCAACCTCGGTCGGCCACAGCGACGCAAACTTGACGAACTCGCCGTCCAGCAGCCGGGTCAGCGTCTGCCGGCCGTTTGCAGAGAAACCGAGAAAGCCTTCGTTGTCAGCGGTGCCCATGGACAGCAGCACCTCACTGGCCGAACCCAGTGACTTGGCGACGTCGGCCAGCGTCTTCGCGGGCACGATCAGCGGGGCCGAAGGCACCGTGCCGGTCGGGGTCCACGGGATCTGGCGCTCGGCCAGGCGGTAGCGGTCGGTCGCGGCCAGACTGAGGCCGTCCGGGCCGACTTCCATGCGCACGCCGGTGAGCATGGGCAGTGTCTCGTCGCGGCTGGCCGCCACGGTGACCTGCCCGATCGCGGTGGCGAAAACGTCACCGCGGACTTTTCCCGAAGTGGCCGGCAACTCCGGCACCGCCGGATAGTCCTCGATATGCAGCAGCGGCAGGTTGAACCGCGCCGATCCGCATCGCACCGCCAGCCGGTTTGCCTCCACGGTGACCCGGACGTCCTTGGGCGGCAGGGCGCGGGCGATCTCCGCGAGCAGCCGCCCGGACACCAGCACCCGCCCCGCAGCCTTCTCGGTGACCGGAACCTCGATCCGGTTGAGAACCTCGAAGTCGAAACCCGAGACGATCAGCACACCGTCGACCACCTCGAGCACGACACCCGCGGTCACCGGGACGACCGGACGGGTCGGTAGGCCCCTCGCCGTCCACGCGATGGCCTCGGCGAACGCGTCGCGCTCTAGTTCGAACTCCACCTTGCCCACCATCCCTGCGAGTACTGACGTTACGCCGGGTGCGTCAGCGTACCGGTGCGGTAGTGATGGTGGCGCGGTGGTTATCTGGTTGGTCGTCTGGTGGTTGTCAGAGGGCACCGCATCCCTGCACACTTGGAGCTGTCGGTGAACTAGCCGTAGGACCCGGTTCCACACGACGTCAGCCGGACCTCACGGTTACTGAGCGTGAGCGCGATGCTCAGTGCGCCGATTGCGCAAGCGGCTCCCCCCTAGCCGCGGGCGTACGAGGCCGCCGACCGGGTTCCACCCCGCCCCCCTGATACCCGGTCGGCGGTCCCTCCCCCAATGAATGCCCTCATGAGCCGGTGACGGGCTGCCAGCACGAAACGATACGGCTCGTGGCATTCGAGTGAAACGGCATGTCAGGCAACCCTGACACCTAGGTTGAGGGCTCTTCAAGTACCGCCAACCCGGGTGTGGATCATCTCAAACAGCCACCAACCGCAGGCTGATCGCCACTAAAAGGAAGCCAGGAGTCGTCTAACGTTGTACGCGCGCGGCGACCGTATGCACCATCCACTCCAGGAATGCATCGGGATTGCGAGACTGCAACAGCACACGCCCGGGCCCAACGAAGTCGAACACCCAGCCCTCACCGCTCTTCGCCGACTGGATGGTGCGCCCGTCCACGGCGCGGCGCATCTGGAACTGGATGCTGAGGTCATAGGCGACGACGTGGCCGGTGTCGATCGTGACGATCTCCTGGGGCTGCAAGTCGATGACGTCCACGGCGCCATAGACGCTCACCAGCGCCTCCCCTTGCCCAGACGCACGGATGCCGAAGCCTCCTTCGCCACCGAACAGGTTGGCCATGCCGCCCCACTGGGTGTCGATCTCGACCTCGGAGGAGTTGGCGATCCAGCTGCCGCGGCGCAGGAAAAACGGCCGCTCCGGCACGATGGTGATCGGCACGGTGTCGCCGGGGAGCAGCCCAGCCACGTCGACCCAACCGCCCTGTGCCGGTGCGGTGTAAGTGGTCACGAAGAACGACCCGCCGCCGAGCAGGCTGCGAGACAAGCCTTTCAACAGGCCGCCCTGGGTCTTGGACTCGAGTTGGACGCCAGCGCTGTGTGCGATCATGGCGCCGCCTTCTACCCGGACTGGTTCGCCCGGCGCGAGGTGGCAACGGGCGACGGTGAACGACGGGTTGTGCCGGATGTCAACCTTCATGGCCGCCGACCCTAGCGGTGAGCGACATCCGGGCGAGGTTGGTGGCGGTTATCGGCAGCTGCGGTGGGGGTTGGCGGTACTTGAAGAGCCACCTACTCGGCGAGGCCGTGCTCGATGGCGTAGCGGGCAAGTTCCACGCGATTGTGCAGCTGGAGTTTGCGCAACGCGGACTGCACGTGGTTTTCCACGGTCCGGTGGCTGATGACCAGCGCATCGGCGATCTGCCGGGCAGTGCGCCCCGTGGCCACCTGGCGTAGTACCTCGGTCTCCCGCTCAGTGAGCGTTGGCACATCGGATCGTGGTTGCCGGGCCATCCGGCGGTACTCGCCGAGCACGAGACCGGCCAGACCGGGGGTGAATACCGCATCGCCCTCGGCAGTGCGGCGCACGGCGTCGACCAGTTCCTCCACCGAGGCCGATTTGACCAGGTAACCGGAGGCGCCGGCCTGCACCGCCGCGAGCACGTCGGCATGCGCGCCGGAAGCGGACAGCACCAGTACCCGGGTATCCGGCCAGCCATCGATGATCCGCCCGGTGGTTTCGGCGCCAGACGGGCTGGACAGGCCGGCCGGCTCCCCGGAGCCGAAGTGCAGGTCCATGAGCACCACATCCGGACGGGCGGCCGGGATGATCCGCAATGCTGCTGCGCCATCGACCGCCGTAGCCACCACGTCAAAACCCCGCTCGCCGAGGTCGCGGGCCACACCAGCACGCCAGATCGGGTGGTCGTCGACCACCATCACCCGGATCATCACCGCAGCGCGCCCTGCCTGACTCGGCCGAGCCGCACCTCCCATTGAGTGCCACGTCCCGGACCGGTATCCAAAGTGACGGTGCCGCCCAAGTCGGCCACCCGGCCGCGGATCGACCGCGATACTCCCATCCGGCCGCCACTTGCCGCGTCGACAAGCTGCTCGGTGTTGATCCCTGGGCCGTTGTCCCGAACGGTGAGCATCACTTCTGTGTCAAGATCCTCGACCAGCACCCACGATTTCGCTCCTGGACCGCCGTGCCGGGCTGTGTTGGACAGCGCCTCGCGCACGACGGCGATCAGCTCGTCGACGTCGCTGGCGGGAAGCAGCACCGGGGTGGCCGGGATCGACACCTCGACCCGTGGGCTGGCCAGCAGCTGGATCGCGTCTGCGAGGTCCTGCTCACCGGCCGCGCCTGGCGGCTGGGCGGAAAACAGCGACCGGAGGGCAAATTCCTGCTCCCCAGCCAGCCGCGCCAGCTCGGCGGCCTCCCCATCGAGCTGGCCGCCCCGACTGCGCACGCGAGCCAGCACCTGCACCACGCTGTCGTGGATCGATCGGGCCAACCGTTCCCGTTCGGCGGTGGCGGCTTCGACGCGGGCCGCGCGGCGCAGCTGCTCGGTAGCCTGGCGGGCCGCGGTCGCCGCCATACCCAGCACAAAGCCCGTCCCGATCAGCAGCAGGGCGTCGCAGGCGAGGTCGGTGGTGAAGGCACCTCGCAGCCAGATTTCCAGGGCGGCCGTGATGGCGCCGAACAGCGCGCCGGCAAGCCGTCCAGCGTGCACCCCGGCGGCGACCACCGGCCCGCAGGCCCAGATGGTAGGTAGCAGCGGGGCGCGCTGCGCAACCTCGGTGAGTTGTTGGGGTGACAGTACGAATGCGGAGCAAGCCGTCAACGCCAAGGTCACCAGCAAGTCCGCCACGATGACGTGGCTGCAGCGGGTACGGTCGTCGCTGTATGCCAGACAGGTCAGTACGGTCCATATGACGATCGCGGCAAGGGCGGCCCAGCCCAGATCGGGGCGGTCGAAGCCACCGTGGTGCACGATAATGGCTCCGACCGCGAAGACTGCGGTGATGATCCTCAAGACCACCACGCCGCGCCACAACGGGGTCATGATGTCCGTGGCGGCCGGCATGGCTGCGGATCATTCCAGGCACCGGGCAATCCGTGCGGCTCCAGGCCACGGCGTGTCCGCGCAGCTCCAGGCCACGGCGTGTCCGCGCGGCCCTGGGACCTGATATCCGCTGCTCTCAGCGCGCCAAGCGCGCGCCGCCAACTGCTAGCTCATTCATCCCTGGTATGCGGTCACTAGGGCGGGTATGCGGTCACTAGGGCGCGACACGGCAAGCACAAGGGCACGACACAGCAAGCACAAGGGCGCGACACAGCAAGCACGAGGGCGCGACACGCCAGATGGGTCAGAAGATGCTGCGGCCGTACATCTCGCCGAGGGGGTCGGCGATCAGTTCGACTCGCGCTCCGTCGGAATCACGGAAATAGAGAGAAGTGCCGCTCTCCAAGAGGTAGTCGATGCCCTGGGCGTCCATTCTGGTGCGGATTTCCTGCCAGCGCCGCGGTTCCACCGATATGGCCAGGTGATGCAAGCCGCCAAACACCTCGGCGTACGGCCCGACGTCCACCCCGGGCAAATCGAAGAACGCGAGAGTGTTGCCGTTGCCCACATCGAAAAAGAAGTGCGTGGAGCCGGGCAGGTCGCGGTTCTCGAACATGTCGATCAGTGGGAAGCCCAGCAGGCCCTGGTAGAACTCCACGGTCCGGCGCACGTCCGAGGAGATCAGCGCGGTGTGGTGGATACCGCGCGCGGTAGTGGCTGGCCGGTCGGCCTTGGCCGGCATCAGCTCGGCCCGGATTGCATCGCGCTGCTCGGCCAGTTCAGCGCGCTGCACCTCGGTTACGGTCACCCGTCAAGCATCCTCCGGCACCGCCGCCGCGGCTAGCTTGAAGCGGGCGAACTCGTCCACCATCGCCGGCAACGACCAGTGCGCGTTGAGCCCACTTGGATTGGGCAGTGCCCACACCAGCACCGGACCCCAATCAGGCTGCCGACCGATGACCGCCCGTGGCGACGCGAACGCCACCCGGTAAGCAGTGATGCCCACGATGCCCACCGCCGTTGGCCGCCAGGTACACACCAGTTCCTGCAGCCGCGCGCCACCGGCCACCAGCTCGGCGCCGCTCAGTTCGTCAGCACGTGCGGTGGCCCGGGCCACGATGTTGGTGATGCCCAACCCGAGTGCGGGCAGCAGATGCTGCTCATCGGGCCGCAACCGGCGCGGGGTGAAACCAGCGCCGTGCAGTGCCGGCCAGAACCGGTTGCCGGGCCTGGCGAAGTGGTGACCGGTAGCGGCCGAGACCAACCCCGGGTTGATCCCGCAGAACAGCACCCGCAGTGGCGGGTCCCCCGGCCCGGGCAGCACGTCGGGGATCGTCGCGTCCCGCGCCACCATCACCTCCGCCCAACCTCCTCTGCAACAGCAGTCTGGATGCAGACTGCTGTTGCAGAGGGCCCAAAAACAGCAGTCTGCATCCAGACTGCGATTCAGCGGGTTTCCGGGTCGACGGGGACATCGGCCAGGGGCACCGCTGAACCGCTGGTCTTGCCGTCATCCGGTTCGTCCCTGCCGCTGAGCAGTGCGCGGATGCCGGCATTGAGCACGGCGAGCAACGGCACGGACAGCAATGCCCCGGCGATACCGGCAAGCACAGAACCGATCGCGACGGCCAGCACGACCGCTATCCCGCTGAGCTCCACAGCGCGGCCCATCAGCAGCGGCTGCAACACGTTACCCTCGAGCTGCTGCACGACGACCACCACGCCGAGCACGATCAATGCCGGCACCAGGCCCTTGGCCACCAGCACGATCAGCACCGCGAGCACACCGGAGACCACCGCGCCGATCACCGGGATGAATGCGGCCAGGAACGTCAGCGCAGCCAGCGGCACCACCAGCGGGGCACCGACCACGACCAATCCGATCCCGATGCCGATCGCGTCCACCACCGCGACCAGCACGGTGGCCCGGATGAACCCGCCCAACGACGCGAACGCCCGGCAGCCTGCCAGGTCCACCCGGCTGCGCACCGACTGGGGCACCCCACGAACCAGAAAAAGCCAGATAGAGCGGCCACCGTAGAGAAAATAGATCAACGTAAACAGCGTCAGGGCAGCACCGGTGAGGTACTGCCCCACGGTGAACGCCGTGGACAGCGCCCCTGAGGTGATCGCATTGCGGTTGGCCTGCAACCACTGGCTCAGCGAATTGGCCGGATTCTGGAGGTTGATCGACGGCAGGCCGAAAGGAGGACGTTGCAACCACACCCGGACGGTGTTGAGGCTGTTCACCACCTGTGCTTGCAGGTCGGGCAACCCGCTGACGAACGCGCGGATCACGAAGACGAGCAACCCACCGATCAGCGCCAGGCCGCCGACGAGGACTACCAGCGTGGCCAGCCCGCGAGGCACCCGATGCTCGGTCAACCAATCCACCACCGGGCCCAGCAGCGCGGTGAGCAGCAATGCCACCGCGACCGGAATCACCACCACCCGAAGGGTGATCACAATGTAGCCGAGGACGACGAGCATGCCGGAAATCGCCAGCAAGCGCCACGACAGCGCCGCCGCCACCCGTATCGGGTAAGGCACGGCCGCCTCTGCATCACGGCTGGCCGTGTTGGGGGCCGGACGGGAGCGCACCAGGACACGCTATCCACCAGGCCGCAGGCGCGCTCAGCGCGCCGGTTCACGTCGCCAGCGTCAACACCGACGATTCGCCATCCCCGGCGGCGTCTGGGACATTACCCATGGTGGGCAACATCAGCGGATGTAGATGGGAGGTCGCGATGCCTGACACCGCAACTACCGGCAGCTATCTCAGCCGCACCGGCGAGTACACCCGCGACCAGCGTTACCTCACCACCCGCATCACCGCTGACGGGCGCGACGGCTTCCCCGTGGAACCCGGCCGGTACCGCCTGGTCGTCAGCCGGGCGTGCCCGTGGGCGAACCGAGCGATCATCGTTCGCCGGCTGCTCGGGCTGGAGAAGGCGCTGTCGATGGGGGTGGCGGGGCCGACCCATGACGAGCGCAGCTGGTCGTTCGATCTCGATCCGGGCGGGCGCGACCCTGTCCTGGGTATCGAACGCCTCCAGGATGCCTACTTCGCCCGGGTCCCCGGCTACGACCGGGGCATCACGGTGCCCGCCATCGTGGACATCCCCACCGGTCAGGTCGTCACCAATGATTTCGCGCAGCTCACCCTGGACCTGTCCACCCAGTGGCGGCCCTATCACCGCCCCGGGGCTCCCGACCTGTATCCGGAAGCTCGCCGCGCTGAGATCGACGAGGTCAACGAGATCGTGTTCCGCGATGTCAACAACGGGGTGTACCGCTGCGGCTTCGCCGGCACCCAGCAGGCCTACGAGAAGGCCTACCACCGCCTTTTCGATCGGCTGGACTGGCTGTCAGAACGCCTGGAGCACCGGCCCTACCTCGTCGGCGACACCATCACCGAAGCAGACGTGCGGCTGTTCACCACCCTGGTGCGCTTCGACGCCGTCTACCACGGTCACTTCAAGTGCAACCGGCACAAGCTGGCCGAGATGCCGGTGCTGTGGGCCTACGCCCGGGATCTGTTCACCACCCCGGGCTTTGGCGACACCATCGACTTCGACCACATCAAGCGGCACTACTACCAGGTGCACCGGGACATCAACCCCAGCGGCATCGTGCCTGCCGGCCCGGACCTGTCCGGTTGGCTGTACCCGCACGGCCGGGACGCGCTGGGCGGGCGGCCCTTCGGCGACGGCACCCCGCCCGGACCACCGCCGCCAGATGAGACGGTCCCGCCTGAGCACACCCCACTGGGCTGAGACATCACCGCCCAAACAGACCCACTGGGCTGAGACGTCACCGCCTGAGCACATCCTGCTCCAGCGGGAGACCTTCCGAGTTAGCTACTCGAAGGTCTCCCCGGCGTCGGCTTTGGCGACGAGTGACGGCGGCGGGGTGAACCGGCCGCCGTAGCGGCCGGCGAGCTGCCGGGCCCGGGCGACAAAACCGGGCAGGCCGCCGGGGTAGCCGTTGATGTACTGCAGCACGCCGCCGGTCCACGGTGGGAACCCGATGCCCATGATGGAGCCGATGTTGGCGTCGGCCACCGAGGTGATCACGCCCTCATCGACGCATTTCACTGTCTCCAGAGCTTCGGCGAACAGCATCCGCTCCTTCATGTCGTCGAAGGGGATCGCATCAGGGCGGAACGGGCCGAAGTGCTCGACCAGGCCGGGCCACAGCCGGGTGCGCCGGCCGGCCTCGTAGTCGTAGAACCCGGCACCTCCAGCACGTCCGGGACGGCGATAGTCCTGCACCATGGCATCGACGATGGCGTCGGCGGGATGCGCGGTCCAGGTGCCGCCAGCCGCCTCGACACCGCGCCGGGTCTCCTCGCGGATCTTGCGCATCAGTGTCAGGGTCAGCTCGTCCACCAGCTGCAACACCGGCGCCGGGTAACCGACCTGCGAGCTGGCCTGCTCGATCGACGCAGGGGCCGCGCCCTCGGCGAGCATCGCCACTGCCTCGTTGATGAAGGTGCCGATCACCCGGCTGGTGAAAAAGCCACGGCTGTCGTTGACCACGATCGGGGTCTTGCGGATCTGCTGCACGACGTCGATCGCGGCGGCCAGGGCGGCTTCCGAGGTCTGCGCGCCGCGGACGATCTCCACCAGCGGCATCTTGTCCACCGGGGAGAAGAAGTGCAGGCCGAGGAAGTCCTGCGGGCGGTCAACGCCCGTGGCGAGGTCAGTGATCGGCAGCGTGGAGGTGTTGGAGCACAGCAGCGCGTCAGGCTCCACCACGTCGAGGATCTCGCCGAAGACCTTCTTCTTCAGCGCCGGGTCCTCGAACACCGCCTCGATGACCAGGTCACAGCCCTTGAGGTCGCCCACATCGGCGGTCGGGGCGATCCGGCCCAGCAGCTCGTCGCGCTGGTCTGGCGTCGACCGACCCCGGGATACGGCCTTGTCCAGCAGCTTGGCCGAGTAGGCCTTGCCCTTCTCGGCAGCGGCGATGTCCACGTCTTTGAGTACCACGTCCATACCGGCCCGGGCGCAGCTGTAAGCGATGCCCGCGCCCATCATCCCGGCGCCCAGCACGCCGACCTTGCGGAAGGTGCGCTGGGGATAGCCATCAGGCCGGCTGCCGCCCTTGTTGATGTGCTGCAGGTCGAAGAAGAACGCCTTGATCATGTTCTTGGCGACCTGGCCGGTGACCAGATCCATGAAGTAGCGGGTCTCGATCTGCAGCGCGGTGTCGAAGTCCACCTGGGTGCCTTCCACCGCGGCGCACAGGATGTGGTGCGGGGCCGGCATCGGCGCGCCCTTGAGCTGCTTGCGCAGCGTGGCGGGGAACGCGGGCAGCATCTGAGCCAGCTGCGGGGTGGACGGCGTGCCGCCGGGGATCTTGTAACCCCGGGTATCCCAGGGCTGCTGCGCGCGCGGGTGGGCGGCGATCCACTCGCGGGCCTTGGTGAACATCTCGTCCGGGGTGGCGGCGACCTCGACGATGCCCAGCTGGGCGGCCTGCGCGGGACGCAGCTGCTGGCCCTTGGTGAGCAGCTCCGTCAACGCGACCATCAAGCCCAGCATCCGCACCGTGCGGGTCACCCCGCCCAGCCCCGGCAGGATTCCCAGGGTCACCTCGGGAAATCCGATCTTGATGCCTGGAGCATCCAAGGCGATGCGGTGGTGGCAGGCCAGCGCGAGTTCCAGGCCACCACCCAGCGCGGTGCCGTTGATCGCGGCGACGACCGGGCAGCCCAGCTTCTCCAGCCGCCGCAGCTGGCTTTTCACCACCGTGATGTAGGCGGCCAGCTCGCGGGCATTGTCCGGCGTGACGTTGCGCAGCATGTTGAGGTCAGCGCCGGCGAAGAACGTCTTTTTCGCCGAGGTGAAGATGACGCCGGTGATCGAGCCTCGCTCGGCTTCCAGCCGGTCGAGCGTCTGATTCATCGACGTCACGTAGCGATCGTTGATCGTGTTCGCCGACTTGCCAGGGTCGTCCAGGGTCAGCGTGACGATCCCCTGGTCATCGAGATCCCATCGAATACTGTCCGTCATACTGATCACATCCGCTCGATGATGGTCGCGATGCCCATGCCGCCGCCGACGCACAGCGTGGCCAGCCCGTAGCGCAGGTCGCGGCGCTCCAGCTCGTCGATCAGCGTGCCGAGGATCATCGCCCCGGTGGCGCCCAGCGGGTGGCCCATGGCGATGGCGCCACCGTTGACATTGACCTTGTCGTGCGGCACGCCCATCTCGCGCATGAAGCGCAGCACCACCGCGGCGAACGCCTCGTTGACCTCGATCAGGTCGATCTGGTCGATCGTCATGCCGGCCTTGGCCAGCGCCTTGCGGGTCGCCGGCGCCGGACCGGTCAGCATGATCGTCGGCTCCTCACCGGTGACCGCGCCGGCCACGATCCGGGCCCGCGGGGTCAGCCCGAGCTCCCGCCCGGCCTGCTCGGATCCGACGACCACCAGCGCCGCACCGTCCACGATGCCCGAGGAGTTGCCGGCATGGTGCACATGTTCGATGCGCTCCAGCCAGTGGTAGCGCTGCAAGGCGACAGCGTCGAATCCCGCCTGGTCGCCGATGTCTTCGAACGACGGGTTCAGTGCGCTGAGGCCCTCCAGGGTGGTGTCCGGCCGCAGGTGCTCGTCCCGGTCCAGGATCACCGTGCCGGACAGGTCGCGCACCGGCACCACCGAGCGCTGGAAGTACCCGTTACTCCACGCCTTGGCCGCACGCTGCTGCGATTCCACGGCATAGGAATCGACGTCGTGGCGGGTGAAGCCCTCGATGGTGGCGATCAGGTCGGCGCTGATGCCCTGGGGGACGAAACGGGTCGCGTAAGCCGTTTCGGGGTCCATGGCCCACGGGCCGCCGTCGGAGCCCATCGGTACCCGGGACATCGACTCGACGCCGCCGGTCAGCACCAGGTCCTCCCAGCCGGAGCGGACCTTCATCGCACCGAGGTTCACCGCCTCCAGGCCCGAGGCGCAGAACCGGTTGATCTGCAGGCCGGCCACGGTGTCCGGCAGTCCGGCGGTGAGCGCGGCGGCCCGTGGCAGGTCCCCGCCCTGGTCGCCGATGGCGGCTACCACCCCGAGGACGATGTCGTCGATCCGCTTGGGATCCAGGTTGGGGTGACGGTTGCGCAGCTCGTCGATCAGCCCGGTGACCAGAGAGATCGGCTTGACGCTGTGCAGCGCGCCGGTCGGCTTGCCCTTGCCCCGCGGGGTGCGCAATGCCTCGTAGATGAATGCTTCGTGGTCGGACACAGTCATGGCGAGCTTCCTGCCTTGATCTCGGAGTGCACCGCGGATTCCCGGATCGCGCGGTTGACGGCGAGTTGGAAGTGGGTGACGACCCCGTCGACGGTGATCGGCTTGAGCCGCTCCAGCAGCGCGATCAGCGCCGTGCGCAGCTCTGGCGGGCGGCCGCGTTCGCGGTATTCCCGCAGCACGGTGTCGTGGAACAGCGCCACCAGCTCGGTGGCCAGCGCGCTGGTGTGGCGCTCGATGAGGTTCTTGGCGGCCAGCTGGACGTCGAAATCCATCCCGGTGTCGAGCAGGCTCAGCCCGTAACCCAGCTTGTCCGGGCTGGTGAGGATCCACCGGCCGGTCTCGTCGCGGCCATCGCGCTCGATCACACCCAGCGCAGCGAGCTGATCGAGGGCCTCGCCGTCCAAAGTGCGCCCGGAGCGCTTTTCGAGCTCGACGCGGTCTACTGTCTCGGGCTCCTCGGGCAGCCACGGGGCAAGCAGGGCCCGGTGCACCGCAAGGTCCTCCGGCGAGCGGTCCAGCGGGATCCGCGCGAGGTAGCCCTCGATCGCGGCCAGCGTGAAACCCAATCCCTGCAGATCGCGGACCAGCTCGAGGCGAGCGATGTGGCGCTCGCCATACAGGCCCAGCCGGCCGCGCACCGTCGGCGGCGGGATCAGTCCCATCCCCGCGTAGAACCGGATGGTGCGCACACTGATCCCCGTCCGCTCAGCCAGCTCGGCAATCGTGAGCACGTACGTGACAGTACCCCTGTCATGACAGTGCCACTGTCACATGTGACCCACCCAACGCAGTCTGGATGCAGACTGCTGTTTTCGAGGCCCGAAAAACAGCAGTCTGCATCCAGACTGCGGGGGAGGGGAGCGGGAGACACGTGATCAATCTGTATTCGGATACGCAGACCCGGCCGGTCGAGAAGATGCGCCAGGCGATGGCGCGCGCCGAGGTCGGTGATGAGCAGCGGGGTGAGGACCCCACCGTCAACACGCTGTGCGAGCGCGTCGCCGCGCTGCTGGGCAAACCCGCGGCGGTGTTCCTGCCGTCGGGCACGATGTGCAATGCGATCGGTTTCCGGCTGCACATCCGGCCAGGCGGCGACGCGGTGCACCTGCACCCGACGTCGCACCCGATGGTCGCCGAGGGTGGGGGGCCGTCGGCGCTGTCCGGCGCGGTGCTCGCCCCGGTGGCCGGCGAAGGTGGCATGTTCACGGCCACCGCGCTGGAAGCAGCGCTGTTCCCGGCCGCAGATCGCTACCAACCGCGCTCGCGCCTGGTGTCGGTGGAGCAGACCACCAACCTGGCCGGTGGCCGGATCTGGCCGCTAGATCGCATGCGGGCGCTGCTGGAGGTCGCCGCGCGGCACGGGTTGCGCACCCACCTGGACGGGGCACGGCTGCTCAACGCGGTCGTCGCCTCCGGCGTGCCGGCTGCGGAGTGGGCGCGCGGGTTCGACACCGCGTGGATCGACTTCAGCAAGGGTCTGGGCGCGCCGGTGGGCGCCGTGCTGGCCGGTTCCACTGAGCTCATCGAGGAAGCTTGGCGATACAAGCAGATGATGGGCGGGGCGCTGCGCCAGGCCGGTATCGTCGCGGCCGGCTGCCTGTGGGCCCTCGACCACCACGTGGACCGCCTGGCCGACGATCACACCAATGCCCGGATCCTTGCCGAGGGGCTGGCCGGGCTGCCGGCTGTCAGCCTCGACCCCGATACCGTCGACACCAACATCGTGGTGTTCGAGGTAGCCGATGCGCCGACGTTCTGCCAGCGGCTGGAGGACGAGCATGGGGTACGGATGGGCGCGCTGGGGCCCGATCAGGTCCGCGCCGTGACCCACCACGACGTCGACACCGCTGACGTGCACCGCGCAACGGTCGCCGTCAAGGCGGTGCTGGATGGCAGCTAGCGACGGGCTCAGCGCTGCCGGGCTCACCGCGCTGGGAGTGGCCTGGGCACGGGCAGTGGAAAGTCACCGGCCGGACCGACTGTTCGACGACCCACTCGCGGCAAAGCTTGCCCAGCGGGCTCGGCGCGAGCTGGCGCAAACGTTGCGCGGCGGCGCGCACGGTGTTACCCATTCCGGGCCTGTTGACGAGGAAACCGCGCGTGCCTTCCTCCATTACGCCGCCGTCCGCACGCGCTACTTCGACGATTGCCTGCTGGAGGCGTGCGCCGCCGGGTGCCGCCAGGTGGTGATCCTGGCCGCGGGCATGGACGCCCGCGCATTCCGGCTGCTCTGGCCAACTGGGACCCAGCTGTACGAACTTGACCGATCTGACGTGCTAGCCCTCAAGGAGGACGTCATCGCGAGCGAAGGACTCCGGGCACGCTGCCAGCGCCATACCGTCACCGCCGACGTGACGGCTGGCTGGGCCGGTGCCTTGCTGGCGGCTGGATTCGCGGCCGGCCAGCAGACTGCCTGGCTCGCTGAGGGCCTGCTGGCCTACCTCAGCCCCGAGGACAACGACGCGCTGATACGCACGGCGGGGCGGCTTTCCGGGTTGGGCAGCACGCTGGCGCTGGAAGTGACCCGGGCGTCGGCCCTGTCCCATGGACCGTTGAGCGACCTCGCCGATCGGATGGCCGGATTCGGGGCACCATGGCGATCCGGGGTCGACGACCCGGCTGGATGGCTGGCCGAGCTTGGCTGGCAGGCGCGTGTCGACAATCCTTTCGACGTCGCCGGCCGCTACGGCCGCCAGCTGACCTGCTGGCCCAGCCCAGATCAAGCGGACGAACCGATCGCTTGGCTGGTCAGCGCAACGCGGGCATGACCTCCGCGGCAACCAGCTCGAGGTGATCCAGATCCGACAGGTCAAGCAGCTGCAGGTAGATCCGGTCGATCCCGGTGCGCTCGCGCCAGGTGCCCACCCGATCGACAGCCTCGGCCGGTAGTCCAGCGATACCGTGGGCGCGCAAATCCTCCACCGTCCGGCCAATCACCTCGGCACGGCGGGCCAGCTCGCCCTCGTTGCGCGCCACTGCGACGACAAGGGCAACCGAGCGGCGGACTTCCGCCGGGTCGCGACCGATCTCGGCGCACGCCGCGCTGACCCGGTCGAACTGGGTTTTCGTCGTCTCGATCGAGCTGAACGCGACGTTGTACTCGTTGGCGAACCGCGCGGCCAGCATCGGCGTGCGGCGAGCCCCCGTGCCACCGATGATCAGCGGCGGGTGCGGCCGCTGCACCGGTTTGGGCAGCGCTGGTGAGCCGGTGAGCTGGTAGTGGCGCCCGGTGAAGGAGTAGCGCTGCCCTGATGGCGTGCGCCACAACCCGGTGACGATCTCGACCTGCTCGGCATAGCGGTCGAACCGTTCGGGCAGCGGTGGGAACGGGATGCCGTAGGCGGCGTGCTCGTCGGCGTACCAGCCGCTGCCCATTCCCAGCTCGACCCGGCCGCCGGACATCTGGTCCACCTGCGCAACGATGATCGCCAGCGGTCCAGGGAGCCGGAAAGTAGCCGGACTCACCAGCGTGCCCAGGCGGATGGAGCTGGTCTGCAGCGCCAAGCCGGAAAGCGTTGTCCAGGCATCGGTGGGGCCGGGCTCACCGGAGCCCTCGCCGATCCTCAGGTAGTGATCGGATCGGAAGAACGCGTCATACCCGGCATCCTCCGCGGCGCGCGCGACACGCAGCTGATCCTGGTAGGTGGCGCCTTGCTGGGGCTCGGTGAAGATCCGGAAGTCCACGACTCGTCAGGCTAGTCGCGATGGTGCCGGGTCACACACCTTGCTCGGCCGCGCGCCGGACGGCCTCGATATCGATCTTCTGCATGCCGAGCATTGCTTTCATCGCAGCTTGGGACTTGCTCGGATCGGGATCGCTCAACAGCTCCATCAATGCAGTCGGGACGATCTGCCAGGAGACGCCGAATTGGTCCTTCAGCCAGCCGCACGGACCTTCCTGCCCACCTTCGGACAGCTTGCTCCAGAAGTAGTCGACCTCTTCCTGCGTCTGGCAGCTCACCTGAAACGAGATGGCCTCATCGAAGGTGAATTGCGGTCCACCGTTCAACGCGACGAATCTCTGCCCGTCCAACTCGAACAAAACCGTCATGACCGCGCCTTCCGGCCCGGGACCGGCAGCACCGTAGCGAGCAATGTCGATGATCTTGGAATTGTCGAAGATGCTGGTGTAGAAGTTGGCCGCGTCTTCGCCCTGCGTGTCGAACCACAGGCATGGCGTGATCTTCTGCATGTGCACGAGTCCGTCCTCTCAGCGTCTGCCCGCGTGCTCTCGCCGGGCTGTGGGAAGTAGGACCGCCAGGCTGCCCCAAATTAATCGGCCACCCTGCCCACCGCGGCGCCTCAGCCAGATCGCTCCAAAACACGCAGGGCCGCCGTTTTTCCAACACATGTTGCGGGTAGAAGAGAATCGTGTGTTTGATACGGCCTCCAGGGGTGTACCCGGTCGACAGCGACACCACGTTCCTGATCGAGGTTCTGCACGCTGGTGGCTATGCGGCTGGCCGCCGTGTGCTGGATGTCGGCACTGGCACCGGGGCGTTGGCGTTGGCCGCCGCACGGGCTGGCGCGGCTTCGGTCACTGCGGTGGATTTGTCGCTGCGCTCGGTTGCTGCGGCGTGGCTTAACAGCCGTCTGCGTCGGGTGGCGTGCACAGTGCGCTGGGGGGACTTGTGTGGGCCGGTAGCCGGCCAGCAGTTCGATCTCATCCTGGCCAACCCGCCCTACGTTCCGGCTGCCCACGATGCGCTGCCGCGGCACCGGATCAGCCGCTGCTGGGACGGGGGCTTGGACGGGCGACTGATCGTGGATCGCCTCTGCGCCGAAGGACCCGATCTGCTCGCTCCAGAGGGGATGATCCTGGTGGTCCATTCCGCACTGTGCGACGAGGACATCACCCTCAAGCGCTTTGCTGACACCGGGCTGCAGGCCGAGGTTGTCGCCCGGTGCACGGTGCCTTTCGGCCCGGTCATGCGCGCCCGGGCCACCATGCTCGAAGCCCGAGGATTGGTCGAATCCGGGCAGCGCGAGGAAGAACTGGTGATCATCAGAGCCCATCGTGGATGTTTGGCAAAATCGGCGCTGGGTCATGCTGACCGAGAGCGAGCCCGTGCTGGTGCGCGGACCGCTTGAGATGGCCTTGCCGGATGGCCGCACAGGGGGCTGGCATCGAGCGGTCACCACCTTGACCGCTGCCCCACCAGTTGTTGAGGGAATGGACCCGCACATCGGCCCACGCCGCGCCATCCCTTCCCGACGCGCGTCGTCCGGCATGAGCCCACTCGTGGGCGGATGGCAGTCCGGAAGCAGCACGATCACCGATCCCGGTTTGACGTCCCTGCACTGCGAGTTGCACCGGAAGGATGGTCACCATGGCCAAGCAGCTGTTCGCCCAACGGGTGCTGGCACTAGAACAGGCGCTGCGTCCGTTTTTTGACACGGTGCTGCAGGACCCGACTGCCGGCAGGCCACCCGCAGTGGCCAATTTCATGACCGGGGATCCACAGGAGCTGCCCCCACCCGGCTTCGTCGAGGCGTTACAGCGATACAGCGTTCCCACTGCCACGGACTGGTTCGCCTACCGTTTCCAGCACCAGCCAGCGCGGCAGGCGGCAGCGACCGCGCTCAGCGCCGAGCTGGGCGCCGACTTTGCCGCCGAGGACATCTTTTTAACCCGCGCTGCTGGCGGGGCCATCGCACTAGCTCTCAACGCCGTGGTCGATCCAGGCGATGAGGTCGTCTTCCTGAGCCCACCATGGTATTTCTACGAGGCGATGATCCTGGCCAGCGGCGCCACGCCGGTTCGTGTTCGGCTCCGGCCCCCAACCTTCGATTTGGACGTCGACGCCATCGCCGCGGTCATAGGGCCCCGGACCCGAGCGATTCTCATGAACACGCCACACAACCCCAGTGGGCGAATCTATCCGGCCGCCGCCCTGCAGCGCCTCGCCGACTGTTTGGCCGAAACAGCGGACCGCCATGATCGACCAATTTGGTTGATCTCCGATGAAGCATACAGCCGGATCCTGTTCGACGATCATCGCTTTGTCAGCCCCGGCATTTTCCACCCCTATTCAATGCTCGCCCACACCTACAGCAAAACCACCCTCACCCCGGGGCAACGGCTGGGCTATCTCGCTTTGGCTCCGGGCTTACCTCAGGCCGATGCCATGCGCACAGCCCTGTTGCACGTCCTTATATCGTCGGGGCTGGCGATGCCGGACGCGGTCATGCAATACGCCCTGCCCGACATCGACGGCTTGTGCATTGACGTCGCAGCGATTCAACGTCGGCGCGACCGCATGGTCCCAGAATTACGCAGGCAGGGATACCGGGTGCAGCTGCCAGAGGCCACGTTCTACCTGCTACCCCAGGCACCAGGGGGCGACGATCGGGCATGGTGCGCACGGCTGGCCCAGCAGGGCATCGCCGTCCTTCCAGGTCACGTCATCGAGCTGCCCGGATACTTCCGCATCTCGCTCACAGCCACCGATGACATGGTGGAACAATCCCTGCCCATCTTCGCTGAGGCCATCCGGCACACCAACTCAAGCACGCATCCATGACCCGAGACATCGAGCAGCACATCGACAAATCTCCGGGAGAGCCGACCGGCTCTCAAGTCAGGTCCTGCACGGATTGCCCCTTCGGTATCCCGATCCCCGGGCCGGACATCGCAACGTCGATGCGGTCCGATCTTTCGGCTCAGTCGTGGCTCACGTCGATGCGGTCCGATCTTTCGGCTCAGTCGTGGCTCGCGTGGCATCCGTATCCGGCGTCGGCAAGGTCGCTGCATAACCGCCTCGTGGCCTCATCGAATTTCCGCCCCATCTCGGCAAGTTCGCTCTCCGACGGGATTCGAACTGCGTGCGGCGGCTGACCATTGGTGACTATCTCGCACTGCCAGCCGTGCGCGTGATCTTTGGCGCAGTTTTCCTCGGCTATTTGCTGATACTGCCCCCAGGTGCACTGGATCGAGTGGTCCGACTCGCAAGGGAAGGGCGCCCGCGACGCGCCATCACCGTGAGGCTCGGCGCCAGTCCTCGACCCCATAGGCAAATGGGGAAATAATAGGAATGCAACCGCAAGGATACCTATCCCAATCAAAAGATTCTTTATCATCGCTAAACCTCTTCAACGATCTCTGTCACCACACGCTCAGCGACAGGGGCGACGACCGAGACAGCTACTAGCTGGTAACGATGGCGCGCACCGATGGTCACACTGCCGGCCAGATCACTGGATCTGCAGGTCGAGACAGAGCCCGAACAGTGCCGATGCGCTCAACGGCCAGCAGACGCGCTGGTCAGCGCAAGAGGTGAGAGTGCTGCCGGTGTCACGGCAAACCGAACCAGCGGCGGTGCCCGCTCCGAAACCGAGCAAGTCGTGGGCAGCACTGGCGAATGAAGTTCTTCCCGTCGCGCTGCGCGCACCGCGGTGGATGAGATGCCGCCCAGGTGATGAAGCACTCTGGCCAGGCGTCCCCGAGAGAGGTGGCAAGCAGCGGCCAGGCTTTGGTGACGTCACCGGCCCGCTTGACGAGCAGCGCCCGCCGTGCGGCCGCTACCCGGGTGTGGTCAAACCCGTCGGGCAGTTCCCCACCGCCAACCAGCGCGGTGACCAGCGCGGCCTGCCGGGCTGCTAGATCGCCCGCCACGGGTGTCACTGTCCCGGCCCTCACGTCGTGATCCGGGTAAGACGGGCAGCGTCGGCGATCAGGTCCAGCTCCGCGTACAGCTCGGCCGCTGGTGGGTAGGCGCCATCGCGTTCCAACATGATCGCCCGAGGTCGGTGCCGGGCACACAGCTCGGCAAGCAGCTGCAGCACCGCAGGGGACGTGGCGTGGGTGTGCGTGTCGTGGTACAAGCCGTCGTGCTCGGCCCCGCCAGCGACGTGCACATAAGCCACCCGTTCCAGCGGTAGCTTCTCCAGCAGCTCCATGGGATCGCTGCCACGGTTGACCGCGTTGGCATAGATGTTGGCGATGTCTAGCAGCAGCCAGGCGTCGGTACGCCACAGCAGTTCCGCGAGGAAGTCCGCCTCGGAGAGCTCGTCGTCCGGCCAGTCGAACAACGCAGCGATCGGCTCCAGTGCCAGCGGCACGGGAAGGAGATGCTGAGCCTGGCGGACGTTGCGGACCAGTACGTCCAAGGCTTCCCGGGACCGCGGGACCGGCAGCAGATGCCCAGCTTCCATCCCGCCAGCGCGAACGAAAGCGATGTGCTCACTGACCAGTGGTGAGCGCAGCCGCTGAGCGCATGCTGCCAGGTGCGCGACCCGCTTGCGGGCTACCGGTTCGGCTCCGCCGAGCGAAAGGGAGATCCCATGCGGTATCACCGTCACCCCGCGTTCGCGCAGGATGGCCAGTGCCGGTGGCGGCGCGCCGCCGCGCAGCGACTCGGCGATCACCTCGCTGAACTGCAGTCCGGGCAGCATGGAGACCAGCCCGGAAATCTCCGCTCGCCAGCCCAGACCCAGGCCTGACCACGGTAGCGGGGACATCAGCAACCCCCGCCGCCACAACCGCCGCCACAGCCACCACCGCTACAGCTTCCGGCTGATCCCCCGCCGCCACAGCCAGCTCCCCATCCGCCGTATCCCGCGGCGCGGTAACGGAGTTTCCCCGGCCCGCCCGGTACCGACATATCCGCGGCGAGGTTGGGATCTGATGCCCACAACGCGCTGGCACCGAAAATTCCTACACCGAGTCCAGCGACGGCCGGCCCGTAGGCCCGCCAGTCCGCCCGCATCCGCGGGGCCAGTTCGGGATGCTTCACCCGAAGGCTCTTCAGGTGCGCGTTACCGCGCCGGCTTGCTCTTGGCGCCGTGCAGAGCAGGATTGTGGCGACAATGCCGACCACGATCAGCTCCTCGATGAGGTAGCCGACCGCTGCCCCGTTTGCCGCCCCGGCCACTAATCGCACCAAGCCGAATGCGGCCACGGCCACCATCCACAACCCGGCAAGCTTGATCCGGCGGCGCTGCCGGGCGCTCAGCGACAACCCAGCACTTTCCAACCGCTGGTGGGAGCTGTCCAGCGCCAGGCGAACAAGCCGGTTGGTCACCAGGTCATGCCGGGTGATGGGCTCGACCGCCGCCAGGTGAATGGCGCGCTCCAGTTCGTCAGCGCCGTCACCCAGCGGCCGGCCGGCGCGCACTCGCCCGCGCCCCTCGGCCACGATCGTGCCAGCGGCTCGCATAGAGGTCAGCGCCGAGAGCACTGCCAGCCCGGGGCCGCCGTTGAGGTAGGCGATGTCGTATGGCTGCTCGCACAATTTACCCGTCGCCACCCCGGCCGGTACGGCGGCAAGCCACCAGCGCAAGACCATGATCCCACAAAGGGAAACCAGAAAGAGTAGCCCGTAGGCAGCCAGGAATTCCGGCCCGGTGATCCCCCAGGTGACATTGTCCGTCGTCAGCGCAGTCACGGCACACCCTCCGTCGGTGGCCGACAGTGTGTGCAGCTGCGCGACAGCAGTGCTAGAGGGTTGCCCTCAACCTTAATCCGCCTTCCGCGACATTTCTGGTGACCGCAGGAGGTGGCGAACACCAGCCTTCCACCAGTGTCCGTTGTTTGGAGCAGCGCC
>JAJPIR010000316.1 GCA_021324675.1 Actinomycetota bacterium | reverse complement strand
CCTTGCACCGCCCGGCCGTGGTCGAATGCCGAGCACCGTGCGGTTGGACCCCATACAGCAGCCAGACCGGGCAGCGCGGCGAGCACGGCGTGACCAGCAGTTCGGCGTGCAAGCGGCGGGCGTGCTCGCGGTGGGCCTCGGTGGCCTGCTCCCCCAGTCCGGCGGCGTGGCTGATCGATTTCGTTAAATATTTGGTGAGGTAGCCGATGTGACGGCCGGCTTCTTCGGTGCCGCCCAGGATGCCCTTGACATGTACCTGCGGCCCGAACCGCACCACATGCGCGGGCTCGGCTAGCTTCCGGCACGCCTGGTCAAAGGTTGGCAGCGGCACCCCGGTATCGGGATCGGTGAAGGCCTTGGCCCGGATGTCCCACACCGGCGGCCGCTCGGCGGTGTAGATCTGCTGGTCGTGGGGTGGCCACCAGACTTGGTGGTAGGTGGCGGCGGTGATGGCCCGCAGTTCCGCCCGGGGGATGGTGCCGCGGATGGCGGCGTGGAAGTGCGGGGCGCCGCGTTTTTGGGGTTCGACGGTGCCGAAGTACTGCGCGTCCCACCCGACGCAGCGACGGGTGTTTTGCCAAAACCGGTCCACCAGCGCCGGGAAGTGGATGGCATCCCGAGCGGCGCGCCGGTAGTCATAGCTGTCGGGATCAATCGCGGCGCCGTGGGTGTCCACTTTGCCGTAGGAGTCCAGGGTCAGGGTCACAAACGTCGACGGGCGGTAGCGGCCGGCGAAGACTTGCCCCAGGGTGCGGCGCTCGATCGGGCGCCGGGGCAAGTTCGGGGCGTCTTGGCGACGCCGGGTGGAGCGCTTGACCGGCTTAGGTGCCGGGTCCAGCGGTGCCAGTCGGCCACGAACTCCCAGCGCGCGCAGCTGGCCGTCCAGCTCGGCCACCGAGTCGGCGATCTGCTCACAGGAGTCCTCATCGCCGGCCGCGCGGCACTGCGCATAGGCCAACAACAGATCCGCCCGAGCGGCCATCAGCTCCTGCTGCTCGGCGCTGGGCGTGGCCCGCTTGATCACCGGCTCTTCGTCGAGATGCCAGCCCTCCCGGCATTGAGCCATCCGCAGCCGCCGGGCCTTGTCCGCACACGGCCGACACTGCTCCTCCCGGGTGGAGCCGCACGGGACGGGGACGATGTCGACGCGGCCGGTGGTGGTGTCGATGCGCCGCATCGCCAACGGCCGAACACAGACCCCGTGTTGTTCGGCGATGACCTGCGCCACCTCAGTACTGAGCGGCAGGGCGGCCCGCTGCTGGCGGGTCATCCGCGTCAGATCAACCACATGTGCAGCGCTGTCGGTCATGCGCTCACCCCCACGGTCAGCGCCTGGTGGTGATCGCGCAGCAGACCCAGCAGGGTGTAGATCTCATCCAGCGACACGCCCTCGGACTCCTCGGCCGCCAGCGCAACCAGGCCCGCGCAGTCCGCGAAGGCGATAGCGCCATAGACCTTCAGGGCCACTCCGGTCGGGGTGCGGCCATAGACGGTTACGTGCAGACGCCCGTCGCGGGTGTGCCACCACTGGGCGGTGACCTGCTCCAGGGCGTAGGCCCATAACAACAGCTCGGCCAGGTGATCCAGCGGATCCGGGCCGCCCCCGGCTTGGATGGTGATCCGATTGACGGTCGGTTCCAGGCTGACCACGGCCGGTTCGGGCAGCCGATATTCGATCAGGAGCGCCCGCCAGGCTTCGGTCAGCGTCACCAGCCTGGTGCTGGTTGTCTGCGGGTAGGTGGTCATGCCGCCCTCCCTGACTGCTCGCCGCTGGGCAGAGATCGCACGTCCACGTCCTGGGTGGGCGGCCTGGTGATGAAGGTTTCGAGTTGTTTGATCACGTGATCGGGCACCCAGCCAGCGCGCACCCGCAGCGGTTCGCGCAGGCCGTCGCCCCACACATAGCCGATGCCGGGCTCGGATTCGCCGATACGGTTAGCCCAAGCACCCCGCTCATAGGCATGCTCACCCAACACCATGCCGACATGAGATTTCGCGGTCACCCGCAGGCAAATCCGGCGCGGAAACAACTCCCTCACCGGGACGGTATCTTTAGTCGGTTCTTGGACATAGCCGCGCACGGTGAAACCCAGGGCGCGGCCTTGGGTGGTCAACAGTGCCACCTTTTCGGCGATGGCGTCGCGAGTTTTGCGGTCGGTGTATTTCATCAAAGCGCCGATCTCGTCGAACTCGACAATCTCCAGCGGGTGCTCGGTACTGATCGGCACCGTGCGCACCTGGCCGGCGAACAGACCCTTCCGGGCGTCCATGGCGGCGACGAGGTCGTCAAGGATGTCGAGGGCTTGGTGGCCGGTGACGGCATAGCGGTGGAAAATGCCGCGCCCGTAGGCCAGTTCCATGCCCTTGGGATCGATGCCCGACACCCGCACCAGCCCATCGCGAATGGCGGGGGCAATGGATACCAGGGGGCACCAGGTGTAGGAGTTTTTGCCCGCCCCACTGCCCCCAGCGATCAGGCAATGACTGGCCGGCCCGGCCAAAGGGATGTACCAGTCGTGGCCGTATTCGGTGCGCCCAGCCCACACCCGCCGCAAATCCACCGACGCACCCGCGACCGACGCTAGGGCCGACAGATCCGGGCAGGCCACCGGGTCAGCCAGCAGATCACGCCGCTGAAAATCAATCGACACCACATTGGGTTTGAGTTCACGGACCTGGCAGCGCGCCACGCCGCGGGCGCTGGCCAACGCCCGGGTGGCCTCATCGAAATCTTCCGGCTTTTGCCCGGGGACCAGGCGCACCCGGACCTGATCCCAGGACGGCCCCGACGTGACTCCCACCACCCGCGGCAACTGCGCACCCGTGGCCGGCTGGCCCCGGCGCAACCGTGGACGGCCCAGCAGGTTCAGGCTGACCACCGTCGGGGTGGTGATGTCGGTGACGCTCAGCCCACAGGCGTGCAGCCACCCCGGCAGCGTCGGGGCATAAATGGTCCAGCGCTGCCACCACCCGCGCAGCCAGCGACCCACCCAACCGTCGAAGGACACCACATCCACCGCGCGCCACCCGACCAGAACAACGGTGATCAGGCCGAGGCTGACCGCCGGGGATGCCCAGCCCCAGTGCTGGCACCACAGCGTCACCGCCAGCACGGTCAAGCTGGTCCGCCAATGCGTCAGCACCTGCCGGACCAGCCACGCTGCGGCCTTGGCCAGGCCCCACAACGCCACAAAGACCACGGCGATCGTGGCCAGGGCCTCAAACAGCGCGATGAGGGCTTGGCCGATCTTGTGCAGGGCCCACACCAGCACCGCCAGACCCGCACTGCCCAGCAACACCATCACGATCGTGCGCGCATCCATCACCGACCACCCCCAGCTATTGCGATGGTGAGGGTCGTGGTCACGGTGAGGGTCAACGACGGGACACCGGCACCTATGCACCGGTTACACACGATCGAATCTGGCGCAAATGTGCCGAACCAGTGGCAACGCGGGCAGCGGGATCCATTGCGCTGATTCATTCGGGTGACCCTCCTTGCGGCACGGGTCGCCCGTGTGTCTACATTACTCACTGTTCACTCCTATTGGTGGACAGCGCAGAAGCGGCGAGGTTGGCAGCCGTTCCGCTTCTGCGCTTTACTCCCTAATCCTCAAAAAGGCACAAGCCTTATCGCCACGCGACCAGAGGCCCGTGGTCTGCCTGTTATGGAGTTTGCTTAGTTCCTTGCTACTTGGCGGCTATCACCTCCTTTCTGGATCCTCTGAGCTCGTCAAGGCAACACGCAACACGGCCCGTTCGACGGCGGACTCAGTGCTCGAACTACCGCCGCAAACTGAGCCGAGCTGCAAGTTCCTCTGCGCGACGCCCCTCCCGTTGCGCCCAATACATAGCCTCGCCATCGTGACCCGGATCGACCTCCGCGATCTGGACATACAAGGCAGCAGATCGCCGGTAATACTCAAGCCATGCCGGCAACGACGCATCTCGGGCCGGTCGGATATGCACCAAAACCTCATGGGCCTGCATCAACGTCCGTGGCCGACCCGCCATAAGGGTCTTCTCCACCCTCCTCGCCTCCCTCTTTGTTGATAGCGGCAGTCCGCTCATCAGAAATCTGCGCCTTGATCTCCTGGGCACGGTTGCACGCATGTTCTGCCCAGTAGAGGCTCTCGTGATGATGACCCCGATCGATTTCGGCGATTTCGGCATAGAGCGCGGCTGAACGTTGGTAATACGACAACCACTGCCCGAGTGGCGCCTTCGGAGATGGCCGGATACGCGACAGCGCCTCGTGCGCCTCTACCAGCGTCCGTGGCGGATTCGAGTCAGCATTCTTCGTATCTGCCATCGTTTGTGCTCCATGCGCAGTTTTTGTGGTCACCAGCGACTCAATGGTTTGGCTATGGCAGTAACGCCCGAGCCTTCCCCCTTAACCTGGCCCGCGCTTTACGCCGCTTTCCCATCTGCACTGGGCGGTTTGCTGGGGCTCGCGATGCGCGCAGTCGGAGAATGCATCGCTCGCGCACGCAGGCTGTAGGTGACCCGGTTGCGTTTGTCGTCGAGGTAGGGAGTCACCGTCAGCCCTTCGAATTCCACCGGCCGGAACGGCAGCCCTGCCACCGCCTCCGGCGGTATCGGCTGCACGGGGGCGCTGATCTTCACTATCACCGTCTTGGCGCTCTTGGGGGCCGACTCGTCGGCATCCAACACCGGCACCGACCACAACAGCTCGCCGGTCTCCTTGTCTCTTGCCTGCGCAAACCTCTCCGGTGTCGACTTCTCGAAGTCCCGCACCGCCTCGACTTCACCGACCACGTACGCCCCGGCCGGGAACACGTCTTCCATCGACACCCTGAACCTGCCGTTGATCGCCACTTGAGCTCCTCGGGGTCTCCGGCATGGCCAACTGGCCTATGCCACGAGCCACTATAAGTGGCATAGGCCACTCTGCGCAAGCAGGCTCCGTGTCCCCGGACACGGTGGGTTACCGGGACAGTGGGTACTCCTGGCGGAACGCCCAGCGCTCTGGGGGATAGATGGCGTCGTCAAACTGAACGGGCGCGTCGGCAGAGTCGTACACGGTGAGTCGGTACACAAGAACCGCTGCTGGGGATGCCAACTCCAGCAACCTGCCCTCCTCAGTCGTGGCGAGCCGGGCGGCTACCTGATCCCGGGCATACGCGGGCTGTCGACCCGTGACCTCGGCAAGATATTTCGCCGTGCCCCCAAACAGACGCTTTGGCTCCAACAGTCGCGGCGCTTCCTGGGCGAGCTGAGGAGCAAACCACGACGTGGACAACTCAATCGGCTGACCACCCTCTGCCCGCAGCAGCCGAGCGCGGCAGACTACGTCGCTGCCGGCGGGTAACTGCAGTGCCTCCACGACGTGTTGTGGGCCAGGGACCAGCGTGATGGTCAGAAACTCAACCGACTCGGCGGCCGAGTACATCGTGCCAAGATCCCGAGCCCGCTCATAACGCTCCCGTGCCCGCGGCGCCGCCTTCGCCTCCCGGACGTAGGTACCCGAACCTCGCCGCGACTCCACGAACCCCTGGACACGCAGCGCTTCCAGCGCCCTCGCCGCAGTCGGCCGCGCCACCCCCCACGTCGCTGCGATCTCCCGTTCGGAGGGAACGTCATCGCCTGGCCGCAAATCACCGCGCACGATCTGATCCCGAATGTAACCAGCAATCTGCAAATACTTCGGGACCACCTCCTGGATCTCCGGCACCGCAATCCTCGCTGATCTTCAAGTGGCCTAGGGCACTAGCCACCGTAGCCCTTGTGCGTTGACCGACATGTGTAGGGTCGCTGCGGTGAACACGCTCGTCATCGCCGCTGGCGGAGGTGGTGACGCCATCACCGGATCCGCCCTGACTGGACCACTCGGCCTCACCGGACCACCCGTGGTGCTGACGTACTCCTG
>JAJPIR010000288.1 GCA_021324675.1 Actinomycetota bacterium | reverse complement strand
GTGGATCTGTGCTCGTGGCAGGTTTTCCTTCAGGTTCTTTCCAAGCGAACTGTTTCGTCCTCGCTGCCGAGGCAGGCGGACCGTGCGTGGTGGTCGATCCAGGGCAGGGCGCCGAGGAGCCGCTGGACCGATTGCTGGGGGACCACCGCCTCGATCCGGTAGCGGTACTGCTTACCCACGGGCACTTCGACCACGTCTTCGCGGTGACTCCGGTCTGCGACGGCAATGACATTCCGGCCTGGATCCACCCTGAGGACCGGGTTTTGCTGTCTGACCCGATGCGCGCGTTCCCGACCGAGGCCCGTCAGCTCTTCGGTGGCCGGGTTGAGCTACGCGAGCCTCGCACGGTGCGCTCCCTAGCCGACGGCGCCGTTCTCGATCTGGCTGGGTTGAGCTTCACCGTGGACCACACCCCCGGTCATACCCGAGGTTCGGTGACCTTCCGTTCGGTGACCGACGGCGGGCAGGGCCTGCTGGTGGCCGGAGACACCCTGTTCGCCGGCTCCATCGGGCGCACCGACCTGCCGGGCGGTGACCATCAGCAGATGGTGGCCTCGCTACGGGAAAAGATTCTCGTGCTAGACGACGCCACCACCGTGTTGCCCGGCCACGGGCCGGCAACCACCATCGGCCGGGAACGAGCCACCAACCCGTTCCTCCAAGACCTGGCTGCACCCGACCGCCCCCGCGGTTTGTGACCCTTCAAGTGCAGCCAACCTGGCCTGGCAGCATCGCTTATGACTACCGACCCTGTGGCTTTGCGCGCCAGGTCCACGGCATGTGGCTGGCGCTGTCTGTAAGCAACCGCGTTACGCCACTGGCTCGATGTCGTCGTGACGGGCGACCAGCGCAGCGATGGCTGTCGTGATCGGGACGGCGGCGACCAGGCCGATGCTGCCGACCAGGGTGCGCACCACCTCTTGAGCTATGTCCTGGGTGGTCACCATGGTGCTGAAACCCTGCCCGGACAGCGCGAAGATCAGCAGCACCGGCAATGCGGCGCCGGTATAGGCCAGGGCCAAGGTATTCACCGCAGAGGAGATATGGTCCCGGCCGATCCGCAACGCGGAGGTGTAAAGCGCCCGGAAGCCAAGTTCGGGATTGGCCCGGCGTAGCTCCCACACCGAACTGGTCTGGGTGACCGTGACGTCGTCGAGTACGCCAAGGGCACCGATCACCATCCCGGCAAGCAGCAGGCCTCGGGCGTCAATCCCGTGGCCGAGTATCCCGATCAGCTTCGCCGTGTCGTCGTCCAGTCCGGTCAGCCGGGTGGCCGCGGAGAAGGCGCTACCCAGCAGTCCGATCAGCGCGAGGCTCAGAACCGTGCCCAGCACGGCGCTGGAAGTCTGGGCGGAGACACCGTGAGTGAGGTACAGCACGCCGAACATGATCACGCTGGCGGCCAGCACGCCTACCAGCACCGGGCTGGCGCCCATGAGGATGGCCGGGAACAGGTAGACCGCCAGAACGAGGAAACTGAAGCCAAGCGCCAGCAACGAGGCGAGGCCCCGCCACCGGCCGAGCAGCAGTACCGCGGCGGCGAACAGCGCCACCAACCAGAGCATCGAGCTGCCTCGCTGGAAGTCCTGGATCTGGTACGACTCGGCTTCGGAGGGATTGCCGCCGGTGTAGGCGAGCACGATGTCGTCGCCAGCAGCGAAATGAGGCGTGCTGGGTTCGTCGGGGAGGACCTGCTGGATCGTCACACCCGGTGAGTCGCCGCCGGTGAGCAGGACGTTGAGCGAGATGCACTGCTTGGCCTGACCGGCTCCCGCGTTCCCCGCAGTGCACGGTGCGGCGGTGGCAGCAAGCACCCGTCCCTGCACCGGCCGCAGCCCGAACCCGACATCGACCTTGCTATGCGGTGTATCACCCGGCCAGGTCAGCCACAAGCCAACCAGCGTGGCGAGCGCGATCGGCACCAGCGCGGCAACCAGCAGCATGCGGACCCGGTGTGAAGCCGGATGCGCCGGTCCGTGTCCGTGTCCGTGTCCGAGGTCGTAAACACGGCCTTGGCCGGGGAGACGGAACGGCACGGCGGCCGGCTCGGCGCGGTGGCGATGCCGTCCGGCCCTGTTGTCCAGTGCGCTCATCGGCTGAAAACGCTTCCTAGCGGATCGAACATAAGTTCGATATGGTGGGCCGATGCGATGGGACAACTTAACGCTGTCCAGCGACTCCGCCCAAGAGGCGTTGTTCGGGGCGGGCGACGTCATCACGCGCACCTTCGATACCCCGGAGTTCCGCGGGATGACCTTCTACGAGGTGCGGGCCCGTTCGGTCCTCAACAAGGTACCTGCTGGCTCCCGGGTGCCCTTCGAGTGGACGGTCAACCCCTACCGCGGCTGCAGTCATGCGTGTGTTTACTGTTTCGCGCGGCGGACGCACGAATATCTCGATCTGGACAGTGGCCGCGATTTCGACACCAAGATCGTGGTAAAGGTCAACGCCCCAGAACTGCTACGCAAGCAGCTCTCCTCCGCGCGGTGGACAGGGAAGCACATCGCCATGGGCACCAACGTCGACCCCTACCAGCGGGTCGAGGGGCGCTACCGGCTCATGCCCGGAATCCTTGGGGCGCTTCGCGATGCGCGGAACCCGTTTTCCATCCTTACCAAGGGCACCCTGGTCCTACGCGATCTCGACCTGCTGCGCGAGGCCGCGGCCATGACCGATGTCACGGTCAATGTGTCAGTGGGGTGTGTCGATAAGACGCTCTGGCGCAAGGTCGAGCCGGGCACGCCAGCGCCGCACGCCCGGCTCGGCGTGTGCCGAACGCTCACCGATGCAGGCATCGGGTGCGGAGTGCTGATGGCGCCCATCCTGCCGTACCTCAGCGATTCACGCGGCCAGCTGGAAACGACGGTGCGTGCCGTTGCCGACGCTGGTGCTCGCCGCGTCACCCCCATCGTGCTGCACCTGCGCCCTGGCGCGCGGGAGTGGTATTTCGCCTGGTTGGCACGTGAGCATCCAGAGCTGGTGTCCCGCTATCACGAGTTGTACGGGCGCGGTGCATACGCGCCCAAGGAGTACCAGCGCGGGGTGAGCGCCCAGGTAGCCGAGCTCGCCCAGCGTTACGGCGTCGGGGACGTGCCACCGCGCCAGGCACGCCGGCAGGTCGAGCGAACCGCGGAGTGGTCAACGCCCACACCGGGCGGCACCCTGACTAAGGCCAGTGCCGACGCGCAGCTGACCTTGCTGTGAAGGGGGCATCGCGGGCGGCAGGGTGGCCGCGCGGCTAGCCTCAGCAAGGTTGAAGTCCGTTGCCGATGATCGAGGAGCCACCCCGTGATGCGCACGCACCCTGCCGGCACGCTGCGTGCCGAGCACGCAGGGCAGACCGTCACTCTCGCCGGTTGGGTCGCCCGGCGCCGCGACCACGGCGGCGTGATTTTCATTGACCTGCGCGACTCCTCCGGAGCGACGCAGGTGGTCTTCCGCGAGGGCGACATGGCACAGCGGGCGCACCGCTTACGCACTGAGTTCTGCGTCCAGGTCACCGGCACGGTGGCGGTGCGTCCGGAAGGAAATGAGAACCCGGATCTGCCCACCGGCGCTATCGAGGTCACCGCCGAGGAGCTGACGGTACTCAGTGAATCGGCGCCGTTGCCGTTCCCGCTTGACGAGCACCTGGACGTGGGGGAGGAGGTGCGGCTGCGGTACCGCTATCTCGATCTACGCCGTCCCCGCCAGGGCGCCGCGCTGCGGTTGCGCAGCGAGGCCAACCGGATCGCTCGCGACGTGCTGCACCACGAGCATTTCATCGAGGTGGAGACTCCGACCCTGACCCGGTCCACCCCCGAAGGCGCGCGTGACTTTCTGGTCCCGGCGCGGCTGCAACCCGGCTGCTGGTACGCGTTACCGCAATCACCCCAGCTATTCAAGCAGCTGCTCATGGTGGCTGGCACGGAACGTTACTACCAGATCGCTCGGTGCTACCGGGACGAGGATTTCCGCGCCGATCGGCAGCCGGAGTTCACCCAGCTCGACATCGAAATGAGCTTTGTCAGCCAGGATGATGTGATCGCGCTGGGCGAAAAAGTGATCACCGCACTGTGGTCAGAGCTGGCTGGACACCGGATCGAGTTGCCGATCAGCCGGTTGACCTACCGCGACGCGATGGCACGCTACGGAACCGACAAGCCCGACCTGCGTTTCGGGCTCGAACTAACCGAACTCACTGACTACTTCATCGACACCCCGTTCCGGGTCTTCCAAGCTCCCTACGTGGGTGCGGTCGTCATGCCTGGTGGCGCAGCTCAGTCGCGCCGGCAACTCGACGCCTGGCAGGAATGGGCCAAGCAGCGAGGTCACAAGGGCCTGGCATACGTGCTGATCGGCGCGGAAGGTGAGTTGATCGGCCCGGTGGCCCGTAACCTCGCCGAACAGGAGCGGGAAGGCCTGGCCAAGGCAGTGGGGGCCAATCCTGGCGACTGCGTGTTCTTCGCCGCCGGCGATGCTCGTCAGGCCCGTGCCCTGCTCGCCGCTGCCCGCGTGGAGATAGCCCGGCGGTGCAGCCTGATCGACGAGTCGGCCTGGTCGTTTGTCTGGGTGGTCGACGCGCCGCTGTTTGAGCCGGTCGAGGGCAGCGGTGATGTTGCGATGGGCCACAGCGGCTGGACCGCGGTGCACCACCCATTCACCGCACCCACACCAGAGTGGATCGACCGGTTCGAAGCTGACCCAGGATCCGCGTTGGCCTACGCCTACGATCTGGTGTGCAACGGCAACGAGATCGGTGGCGGATCGATCCGTATCCACCAGCCCGAAGTACAGCAGCGGGTATTCCGAGTACTGGGCATCTCCGATGAGGAAGCACAGGAGAAGTTCGGGTTCCTGCTAGAGGCGTTCCGTTACGGGCCGCCGCCGCACGGCGGAATCGCCTTCGGCTGGGACCGGATCTGCATGCTGCTCGCCCATGCCGACTCGCTGCGCGATGTCATCGCCTTCCCCAAGTCCGGTGCAGGTTTGGATCCGCTCACCGGCGCGCCGGCCCCGATCACTGCTGAGCAGCGTGCCGAGGCTGGGGTGGACGCAAAGCCGGCCGCCAAGGCCTAGCACATGCTGCACCTTCGTATCACCTGCCCAGCGGAGGTGGCCGACACGGTGCTTGACACGCTACGAACAGATCTTGGCGTGGTGCACCTGAGCGTCCTGCGCGGTGCTGTGGTGGATCCACCGGGTGACCTCGTCGAGGCGGACGTAGTCCGGGAAGCCGCCGACGGCGTACTCGCCGGGCTTTGTGCGCTCGGGATCGATCGCGTCGGCTCGATCACGCTCGAGTCGTTGGACACGGTGCTGTCCAACGCTGCCGACGCTGCCGCGCGGGCCGCTCCTGGCGATCCCGCCGATGCCGTAGTGTGGGACGAACTCATCGCCCGTACCGGAGATGATTCCCGGCTGACGCTTACCTTTCTGGCCTTCCTCACCCTGGCGTGCCTCATCGCGGTGGTGGGCGTGGTCACCGACTCCCCGATCACCGTGGTGGGCGCCATGGTCGTCGGCCCGGAATTCGCGCCGCTGGCAGCGCTCGCGGTTGGACTGGTGCTGCGCCGTGGCGACCTCGTCCGCAGGGCAGCGCTGGCATTGGGTGTGGGATTCCCACTTGCGATGCTGATCGCGGCGGCCGGCACGCTACTGGGTGAGTGGGCTGGGTTGATCGATATAGCTGTCGTCAGCTCCCTCCAGCAGGTCGACTTCATCTATCAGGTGGGACCGTTTTCGCTGATCCTTGCGCTGCTGGCCGGTGCGGCCGGGATGCTCAGCCTCACCTCAGCGCGCTCGGCCGTGCTGATCGGGGTGTTCATTTCAGTGACCACGGTGCCCGCGGCAGCGTTCGCGGTGGTCGCAGTGACCGCTGGCGCCTGGCGGACGGTGCTGGAGTCGTCCCTGCAGCTGCTGGTCAATCTGGTGGGCATCACCGTCGCGGGGATCCTGGTACTGATGCTGCGCACCCGGCGGGATAACCGTAATCTGGGCCGCCCGCTGGTTGACGGCTGAGCTGGCATCTGTGGCAGTACGTGGCGGTACCGTCGCAGTGTGGATGAGGATCAAGCCCTCTTCAGCGACGGATTGTTTGCTGCTCAGGCAGAGCGCGTCGCCGAGCACCGGTTGGCCGCCTCGGCACCGCTGGCGGTCCGGATGCGGCCCACCATTCTCGACGAAGTGGTCGGGCAGGACCATCTGCTGGCATCGGGCAGCCCGCTGCGCAGGCTGGTCGAGGGAGGCGCGGCTGCATCAGTGATCCTGTACGGCCCGCCGGGTACCGGGAAGACCACGTTGGCCCGGTTGGTCTCGCAAGCTACCGGCCGGCGCTTCGAGGCGTTGTCAGCGTTGTCTGCTGGCGTCAAAGAGGTCCGCACCGTGATCGACGCTGCTCGCCGCAGGCTGGGTCGCGAGGGCGGCGACGCCACCGTGCTGTTTATCGATGAGGTGCATCGTTTCTCCCGCACGCAGCAGGACGCGCTGCTCGGCGCGGTCGAAGACCGGATTATCTTGCTCGTCGCCGCAACCACGGAGAACCCGTTCTTTTCCGTGGTGTCACCGCTGCTGTCCCGATCACTGGTGTTACAGCTACACCCGCTGTCTGATGACGACGTGCGAACGTTGATCAGGCGGGCACTGGCCGATTCCCGCGGTCTCGGTGGGTCCGTCGTGCTTGAGCCTGCCGCTGAGGACCATCTGGTCCGGCTTGCGGCTGGGGATGCGCGGCGGGCACTGACTGCACTGGAGGCTGCTGCCGAAGCGGTTACCTCGGCGGGCGGCTCGGTGGTGAACCTGGCTTGCGTCGAGTCCGTCGTCGACCGGGCAGCCGTACGCTACGACCGGGCGGGAGACCAGCACTATGACGTGATCAGCGCGTTCATCAAGGCCATCCGTGGATCCGATGTCGATGCAGCGCTGCACTACCTAGCGCGGATGGTGGAGGCCGGTGAGGATCCCCGGTTCATCGCTCGCCGGTTGGTGGTGCATGCCAGCGAGGACATTGGGATGGCAGATCCGACGGCGTTGCAGACCGCGGTAGCCGCTGCCCACGCGGTGCAGTTCATCGGGATGCCCGAAGGCCGCCTGGCACTTGCCCAAGCCACCGTGCACCTGGCCACCGCTCCCAAATCCAATGCAGTGATCACGGCAATCGACGCGGCGCTGGCCGACGTCCGGGCCGGGGTGACCGGTGCGGTTCCGGCGCATCTTCGTGACGGGCACTACGCCGGCTCTGCCCGGCTCGGGCATGCGCAGGGCTACCGCTACCCGCATGACACCCCGGAGGGCGTGCTGGCCCAGCAGTATCCGCCCGACGAACTGGTAGGGCGCGACTATTACCAGCCCAGTGACCGCGGCGCGGAACAGCCGATCGCCAGCCGCCTGCCCAAACTGCGCCGCATCGTCCGCGGGCACTGACGCACTGTTACCGCAGTGGTGGACCAGCACGCACCGCAGGCGCCAGGATGGGGACGTGGGCGCTGGCGTGGGGGCGGAACAGGCCGCGTTCGCGGCGCTGCGCAGCGCCTACCCGCAACTTGCGGCCGATTTCCCGGAGGCGTTGCGGCAAGCCCGGGCGGTGGCGCTGGGTAAGTTGTGGGTGGCACTATCGCGGGAACGCATTGCTGGTCTCCGCCCGTCTGCCGGCAACGGCCGCGCGCAGATCTTGCTGCGCGACGGTACCCGGCTATCCGCTCCGCTGGCCATCGCCGACCCCTTCGCGGCGCACTTTGCTGGCCTGACGGTCACCATTCATGCAGCCGCCCCGCAACTGATCGATCATCCGGTCACCCTGCTGACATCGGTCCTGGCGGCTCAACCGGTTCAGATGGAGCCCGGCCGATGGTGCCATCTGGTTACCGAGTTGGAGGCAAGCGTCGCCAACCACGCCCTCGCGCTCGTGGGTGAGTCATGGCGTCAGGCGCGGCTGGCGATGGCCACAGCCCCGGAGCGCAACGCCCTTGGTTGGGCGGCCCGCCAGGCTGCCGCCAACCCGGCATTCAGCCCGCTCGCCGTGTTCGAGCAGGCCGTTGTCGACGGGCACCCGCTCCATCCATGTGCCCGGGTCCGCGGCGGGATGACCATGCACGAGCTGTTCCGTTATGGCCCGGAGTGGGCTGATGACGTCACCGTCAAGATCGTTGCGATCGCGCGCTCATCGTTCACCCAGTCGCCGTTCGCCCGCCGGACAATGACCACCGCGCTCGGCTCCTGGCATCGGGACGCTGTCGACGCTGCCGCTGCCCACCTCCGTGATCTGCAGCGCGATCCAGCCAACTACGAGTTGCTCCCGGTGCACCCATGGCAGCTGCGTCGGGCGCTGCCAGACCGTTGCGCCAGCGCGCTGGCCCGCGGGCAGGTGATTGCTGTGCCCCACGCGGGGATCCCGGCCCGGCCGCTGCTGTCCCTGCGGACTCTTGCGCCTGCGGCCGACCGGCGAAGTGCTCATATCAAGACGTCAGTCGATATCCGGTTGACCACCGCAGTCCGAGGGGTCTCGGCACCAACGGTACACAACGGCCCGATCATGTCCGCCCTGCTGGCCCGGATCTGCCAGCGTGAGTCCGGCTTCAATGGGCGGCTCATCAGCCTTGCCGAACTGGCCGCCGGCAGTTACCGGCCAGGTAGGGGCGAACCGGCAGAGGCCGCGGCCAGCCTGGCCGCGATCATCCGGGAGTCGCCAGAGCGACATGCCCGCGATGGCGAGGTTGCGCTTCCGGTCGCCGCGCTTGCCGCCCGATCCCCGCTGACCGGCCGCCCGGTACTTGCCGAGGCACTCGACGAGCTGGCCGCTGGACGTTGCGGTTCCGGTCTCACGCCCGGTGCCAACCCGGCGATGCACTTCCTTGCCCGTTACTGCGATTGCACGCTGCCTCCGCTGTTCACGCTCCTGTCCAGGTGGGGGATCGCGCTAGAAGCTCACGGGCAAAACGCCGTCGTGGTGTTGCACCAAGGCCTGCCGACCCGGCTGCTCTACCGCGATTTCGGCGGCATCCGGGTGAGCCCAGCCCGCCTGGTGCGCGCTGGCGAGGACCTCCCGGCATTGATCGGCGCGCTGTGTACCGATGACGAGAACGAGCTGCGCGCCGCCCTGTTCTTCCCTCTGCTTGAAACCAATTTCGGTCAACTCGTCGCCACTCTCACCAGGGTTGGCCAGGTCGAGCGCCGCCGGGCATGGCAACTGGTTGCCCGGTGTTGCCGGTCGGCGTATGCCCACCTCACCTCCGATGCTGCCATCGCAGCTCAAGCCAGCCGGGACGAAGCCGCGCTGTTCGGCCCCACGCTGCCGGCTAAATCCATGTTGCGGGTCCAGCTGTCGGCCGATCCCCATGTTCCGCAGTGGGTTGATGTGCCCAACCCGTTGGCGGCCGCCGGATGAGGCACCTGCCGGACGTGGCGCCAGCCGAGGTCGAGCCGCGCACCGCAGAAGAGCTACGTATGCACCAGGCCCTGCAAGCGAACGCGCCGCGCTACGCCGGCGCCTTCCTCGAACAGTTACCGAGGGCCCGGACCGTCGTACTACACCGGTTGCTCGCCGCGCTGTGGCGGGAAGATATCGGTGAAATCCGTACGAGCAACCGCCGTGTCGAGGCCGGTGAGCATTCGGTGCTGGCCACGTTGCTGGGGAATTTCCGTCCAGGAACGTGGTCAGTTCGCCAGTTCGGCGGCGAGATCGGAGCCACCGCGACGCTGGCTTTCCCGATCCGTGCTGAACACGCCTTCCACAACGTCAAACCAGGCGACCCGGTGCTGGGCGTGCGCGCCGCCGACATCATCGCGATCCAGTCGCCTGGTGACCTGGTCGAGTTCCTAGCCGAGTACGTGCCAGCACCTGGATGGCGATCATTCACCGTGGAGCTTGCCGACACCGTGGCCAACCTCGCGCTGGCCTACACCCGCTGTGAAGAACAGCGGCTGGCTCTTCGGCGCGCCGCCACCGAATTGGGCGCACCGGACACGATCAGCCTGGCCCAGCACCTGGCTGCCCGGGAGGCGCCCGAAGACGTGATGGTGTTTTTCGAACGGCTCAACACCGAAGGTCACAACCTGCACCCCTGCGGGCGTGGTCGGCTGGGCATGCAGCCTGCCGACCTGCTGCGCCATGATCTGGAGTCCCAGACGTTCACCGATCTGATTCTGGTGGCGATCCGGAGGGACCGCGTCGAGTCCACGCCCGATGAGCAAGGCCGCGATGTGGGGCAACTGTTGCGGGGTGAATATCCCAAGCTCGACGGCGCTGTCCGGGCCCACTTCCAGAGGTACCAACTCGACCCTGCTGACTACCTGTTCGTGCCCGTACACCCCTGGCAGCTCGTACAGGTCGTCTACCCCCTGCTGGCAGGAGAGATCGCCGCCGGCACGGTGGTCCCCGTGCTCCCCGCCCGGCTGGCCGGTGTGCCGACGTCGAGCCTGCGGACGTTGCTCACGGAGCGTTCACCTGCCGGCCGGCGGCTGCTGGTCAAGACGGCACTGGACACCCTGATCGGTTCCACCCGGCGGTCCATCTCGGCACATACCACGAACAACGGCCCCGTATACAGCCGGCTGCTGCGGCAGGTGATCGATCGCGAGCCGACGCTGGTCGATCGCATCGTGCTGCTCGACGAGCTGGCCGGCGCCAGCTACCGGCCGGCGGCGCAGGACGACAAATCCGACCGCCGCTCGCGAGCGCTGTCCGCGCTGATTCGCCGCGAATTGTCCGCCTATCTCCAGCCTGCGGAACTTCCCGTGCCCGGCTGCGCGCTGCCGGCCCGCGCGCCGGTAACGGACTCCACCGTGCTGGTCGAGTTGGTCACCCGGTATGGCCGGACACGCGGCGAGGCAGAACTCCAGACGGCGGGTCTGCGCTTCGCGCAGGAGTACGCCGCGCTGCTGCTACCGGTATCCATGATCTTGATGACGAAGTATGGCATCGCGGTGGAGGCCCACCTGCAGAACTGCATCTTCACCTTCGTCGACGCCGTGCCGACGCGGTTGGTGTTACGGGACTGGGGCGGCATGCGGATCTACCCGCCGCGGCTGCGCCGCCATGGCTTATCGCTGGCACCTCGTCCCGGAGCCGTGACGGTGACCGACGATGTCCACGTGATGCGCGCCAAGATGCTCTATACCGTGCTGTCGAACCACCTCGGCGAGATCATCGCCCACCTGGTGACGCGCTGCGGCGTCGACCCGCGGCCGGTATGGCGAGGCATCCGGGCCAGACTGGCGCAGCTGCTCACCGATCTGGAGGCTGACCCGGCATTGCGTGAGGACGTCGCCGCCGACCGTGCCGCCCTGTTCGCACCCACCCTGCCGGTCAAGGCATTCGCCCGGATGCGGCTGGACCCGGCAAGCGGCGACCAGTACGTACCGGTGAGCAACCCGCTCCATGAGGCGTGCCGTTGACCGTCCGGACACAGCAGCCCCAGGGGTCTGCCTGGCAGCGGGTGAGCAGGGCCCTGCGGCGACAGGCAAGTAGCGGCCAGCCAGGCGAGCCACTGTGCGCATACGTCTACGACCTGGAAACACTCCTGATGCAGGTCGAGTTGGTGCGCAGCGCGTTGACCAGCCGATGCGAGCTGTACTACGCGGTCAAGGCCAATGGTCACCCAGCGGTGCTGGACGCGCTGGCGGACCACGTTGACGGGTTCGAAGTCGCGTCGCTGGGTGAGATCGACAAGGCGGTCGCCGCTGGCGCAGCGCGGCTGGCATTGGGGGGCCCGGCCAAGACCGACGCGCAGCTCGCCAGAGCGCTGCAAGCCGGTGTGGAGTTGCTCAATGTGGAAAGCCTGCATGAATTGCGCAGGGCAGCTCTGATCGGTGCCCAACTCGGTGCCCGCGTGCCGGTGGCGCTGCGGGTGAACCGGCGCCAGAGTGCTTTAACCGGTCAGCTGCGGATGGCTGGCGCTGCGACCCAGTTCGGTATTGATGAGGCGCTGCTCCCGGAGGCGATCGACTTGTGCCGCGCCCTGCCGGCTGTCACGCTGCGTGGCTTTCACCTGCATGCCGTGTCGAACAATCTCGACGCGCAAGCGCATGCCTGCTTCGTGACCGACAGCGTGGCGTGGTGTACCCAGCAGGCGGCCAGGCACCGGATCGACCTGGATGTCATCGATGTCGGGGGCGGTATCGGGGTGCCTTACACCGGCGGTGACGGTTTCGACCTGGCGAGGTTTTCCCAGGGGCTGAATGCGGCGATCAGGCGGCTTCCGCACGGGATGCGGTTGATCTTCGAGCTGGGCCGGTTCCTGGTGGCCGAGGCCGGCTGGTACGCCGCTGAGATCGTCGATCTCAAACGTACCCACGGTCGCCAATTTGCGGTGCTCCGTGGTGGGACCCATCATTTCCGGCTGCCCGCCGCCTGGAATTACAGCCACCCGTTCATGGTGCTGCCGGTCGAACGGTGGCAATATCCCTTCCCCAGGCCCGAGATACACACATCGTGCATCGACGTCGTCGGTGAGCTGTGTACTCCCCGTGATGTGCTGGCCCGGCACGTCTGGGTTGATCGGCTGCGCGTCGGCGACCTTGCGGTGTTTCCGCTGGCAGGCGCGTATGGCTGGGAGATTTCCCATCATGATTTTCTCAGCCATCCCCATCCTGCTCAGCTCGTCTGCGCGCCTGCCGGCACTCCGAGCCCACCATGACGGCGCGTGAACGAGCCCGGTAGCCTGATCGCTCATCTGCCATCGGCCAAGGAGGACCCGTGTCGGCAGGTCAAATCGCTGCGCTGATCGCCGCTGGCGCGTTCGTAGTCCTGGTTGCGCTGCTCGCCGTACCCCTGATCAAGCTGGGCCGTACCCTAGACGAGGCGACACAAGCGATCCGCAAGGCAAGCGCGGAAGCCGATCCGCTGTTCACCGGAGCGAACACCACCGTCACGCACGTCAACACCCAGCTGGAGCGGCTAGACGGCATCACCGCGAGTGCGCAGGTTGTCAGCGGCAACGTGTCGGCGCTGACCTCCCTGTTCACCGCCACGTTGGGCGGGCCGCTGGTCCGGGTGGCGGCGCTATCCTATGGCGTGAGCAAGGCCATGCGGCGCCGCAAGCGCAAGGACAAGGCGTCCGGCCGCCGGCCGAGTGGGCGCCGCCGGGATGGGGACAGGCGTTGAAGCGAATACTCTGGTTCAGCATGGGCATTGCCGCCGGAGTGGTGGCCAGTCGCAAGGCCAGTGCCAAAGCCCGGCGCATGACGCCGGCAGGCGCAGCGGAAAACATCAGTGACGCAATTCGAGAACTGGCCAATGCAATGGGCTCATTCGGCGCCGACGTTCGCGCCGGCATGGTGGAACGCGAAGCTGAGCTACACGCGACCGTCGCAGCGCGCACCGGTATCGACGTCGCACCGGGGCATGGAGCTCCTCGAGCGTGATCCGTCACCGCGCCGCCCCGATGTTGGCTGGCCTGCTAGTTGGCACAGTCGTTGCGCGGCTGCCTATCCATCAGCATTTCAGGCCAACAGCTTTTGAGGAAGACCCGTGCAGACCCACGATATCCGTCAGCGGTTCCTGAATCATTTTCAACGATCCGGACACACAGTGGTGCCCAGCGCTTCGCTGCTGGTGGACGACCCGAACCTGCTGTTCGTCAACGCTGGCATGGTGCCCTTCAAGCCCTACTTTCTTGGCCAGGCCACGCCTCCCTATAGCCGCGCGGCGTCGGTCCAGAAATGTGTGCGCACTCCGGACATCGACGAGGTGGGTAAGACCACCAGGCACAACACTTTCTTCCAGATGGCCGGCAACTTCTCCTTCGGTGACTACTTCAAGCAGGGGGCCATCGAGTACGCATGGCAATTGGTGACCGGTCCGGTCAGCGCCGGGGGGTACGGGTTCGATCCGGACCGTATCTGGGTCACCGTGTACATCGACGATGACGAGGCCGCGCACCTGTGGAGCACAGTGGCGGGAATACCGGCCGATCACATCCAGCGCCGCGGCATGGACGACAACTTCTGGTCTATGGGAGTGCCTGGTCCGTGCGGTCCCAGCTCGGAGATCTACTTTGACCGCGGACCGGATTTCGGCCGCCCCGGCGGCCCGGTCGTCGACGAAGATCGCTTCCTGGAAATCTGGAACCTGGTTTTCATGCAGGATGAGCGGGGGCCATCTACCGGTCCCGGTAAAAGCGATTTCTCGATTCTCGGTCCTTTGCCGGCCAAGAACATCGACACCGGGATGGGCGTGGAGCGGGTCGCCGTGCTGCTCCAGGACGTGCCCAACGTGTACGAGACCGACCTGCTACGTCCGGTGATTACCCGCGCCGAGGAACTGTCCGGCCGGCGCTATGGCCTCGATTCTGCCGCCGACGTGCGCTTCCGGGTCATCGCCGATCACGCTCGTACCAGCGTCATGCTCATCGGCGACGGGGTGACCCCAAGCAACGAGGCCCGTGGCTACGTGCTGCGGCGGCTGCTGCGCCGGACGGTGCGCTCCTTGCGGCTGCTCGGCGTGACCGAACCGGTCCTCAGCGACATCACCACCGTGGTACGAGACACGATGGGCCCCTCGTACCCGGAGATTGCCACGGATTACCAGCGGATCGAGGCGGTGGCCCGAGCCGAGGAAGCAGCCTTCCTGGCGACGCTGTCCGCCGGGTCACGGATCTTCGATCTGGCGGTGGCCCAGACGCGGCAGGCCGGTGGTGCGCAGCTATCCGGTGACCAGGTGTTCCAGCTGCACGACACTTACGGGTTTCCCATCGACCTCACCCTGGAGATGGCCGCCGAAGCTGGCCTGTCCGTCGACGAGGCTGGTTTCCGCACGCTGATGGAGCAGCAGCGGCAGCGTGCCAAGGCCGACGCAGCAGCCCGCCGCTCCGGTCACGGAGACCTCAGCGAGTACCGCAGCGTGCTCGATACGCGCGGGCGCACCGATTTTCTCGGCTACCGTGAGCTGTCCGCTGAGGCTCGGGTGATCGGTCTGCTGGTCGATGGCGTCGGGGTCCCCGCGGCTGGCGCGGGCGACGCGGTCGAAGTCGTGCTCGACCGCACCCCGTTCTACGCTGAGGGCGGCGGCCAGCAAGCCGACGCGGGCATCCTGACCGGCGACGGGTTCCTCATCGAGGTCGCCGACGTGCAGTCGCCAATCGACGGCCTGTCGGTGCATCGGGGCACGGTGGTCTCCGGTGAGGTGCATCTGGATGATCCGGTCCTGGCGCAGGTGGACGTCACCCGCCGGCGTGCGGTGGCTCGGGCGCATTCGGCGACTCACCTGGTGCATGCCGGTATTCGCCGGGCACTGGGGCCCAGCGCCGCCCAGGCCGGCTCGCTCAACGCGCCGGGGCGGCTGCGGTTCGACTTCACCTCTCCAGGCGGCGCAGTGCCGCCGAGCGTGCTGACCGACGTTGAGGACGAGGTCAACGAGGTGCTGCTGCGTTCGCTGCCGGTCACCGCCGACGTGATGTCGATGGCCGACGCCCGCCGCCGGGGCGCGCTCGCGATGTTCGGCGAGAAGTACGGCGACGCGGTGCGGGTGGTCACCATCGGCGACTACTCCAAGGAGCTGTGCGGGGGCACCCACGTGCCGAACTCGGCCGACATCGGCCTGGTCAAGCTGCTGTCCGAGGCGTCCATCGGGGCCGGCGTGCGCCGGGTAGAGGCCCTGGTCGGGCTGGATGCATTCCGTTTCCTGGCCCGCGAGCACGTGTTGCTGTCACAACTAGCCGAGCAGTTCAAGGCCCGCCCCGAGGAGTTACCTGATCGCATCGGGGCAGTCGTCGAACGGCTGCGCGCGGCCGATCGCGAGCTGGACAAACTGCGCGCCAGCGCGGTGCTGTCCTCGGCGGGATCCCTGGCTGACGCCGCCGATCAGGCCGGCGGGGTTGCGCTGGTGGCTGCCGAGGTACCCGGCGGCCTCAGTGGTGCTGATTTGCGGGCACTGGCCACTGAGGTTCGTGGCCGGCTCGGCCAGCGGCCCGGGGTGGTAGCGCTGTTCAGCGTTGATCAGGAAGCCGGCAAGGTTTCCTTCGTGGTAGCCACCACCGCGGCCGCGCGGGAACGGGGGTTGGCCGCCGGTGCGCTGGTGCCGGTATTCGGCCCTGCGGTGGGTGGCCGCGGTGGCGGCAAGCCGGACCTGGCTCAAGGCGGTGGGACCCAGCCGGCCGGAGTGCCTGCTGCGATCGCGGCCCTGCGTACCGAGCTGGAGGGGCGCACTGGCGGGTGAGCGGATCTGAGCCAGGTGCCTGGGGCCGCAGCCTCGGTGTGGACGTCGGCGAGGTACGTATTGGCGTGGCGCTGTCTGATCCCGCTGGGATCCTCGCGACGCCGCTGGTTACGCTGAGCCGCGACCGCTCGGGAGGCAAGGACCTCGACGAGCTGGCGGCGATGGTGGCTGAGCACGAGGTGGTTGAGGTGGTGGTGGGGTTTCCGCGCACACTGGCCGGGCGGGAGGGTCCGGCGGCGCGTGCGGCAGCCGGCTATGCCCGCGCCCTTGCCAGCCGGCTCGGTGATGGCGTCGCGGTCTGGTTGACCGACGAGCGGCTCACTACCGTCTCGGCCACCAGGATGCTCGCCGATCGCGGAGTTCGCGGCCGCAAGCAGCGGGCGGTGGTCGATCAGGCCGCTGCGGTGGAGATCCTGCAAGGTTGGCTTGACGCCCGGCGCATCACCCGCACCCCGGAGAACCCAACATGACCGCGGCATCCCGGCGTGTCGTCCCCCCACACCCCGCGTGTCGTGCTCCCATGCCCAGTGTGTCGTGCCCCTATGCCTGGTGTGTCTACCGCTGGTGCACAGCGCGGGCGGGCAGATGACCGACGACCTCGGGTTGTTCGGGGACACTCGGGCCGCCGCAGAGCGGGGCGGCACGCAGCGGCGCAATGCCACGCACCGGAGCAGTAGCGGGCGGCGGCATCGGCGCCAGACTCGGCAACGGCGCCGCCGCCGCATAGTGCTCTTTTGCGCCCTGGTTTGCTCGGGCTGGCGATCGCTGGTTCCGTCGTCGGCGTCCGCAAGATACAGGCGTGGCGCGACGTGCCCGATTACGCCGGAGACGGCGGTCCGCAGGCAATTGTTGAAGTCGAGGACGGCCAGAGCCTCACCGAAATTGGCGCCACCTTGGCGCGGCAAAACGTGGTGGCTAGCGTCCGGGCATTCACTCGGGCGGCCGACGCCGATCCACGCGTGCGCGCCGTGCAGCCCGGTTTTTACCAGCTGCGGGAACGGATGTCTGGCTCGGCTGCGGTAGCGAGACTCCAGCAATCGGATGCTCGAGTCGGGCACTTGGAGATTCGCGGTGGTGAGCAGCTCGATAATGTGCAGCTGCCCGACGGTAAGACCGTGCCGGGACTACTTGCCGAAATCTCTCGGGCCAGCTGTGCGATGAGCGGGGAGAAAAATACCTGCGTAAGTCCGGAAGCACTTCGCGCGGCGATGGACCAGACCGATCCCCGTGCGCTGGCGGTGCCGAACTGGGCCCTCGATCCGATATCGCGCGTGGACCCCCGCCGCCGGTTGGAGGGACTGCTGGTTCCCGGGAACTACGATGTGCGGCCTGGCAGTTCTGCGGTGGAGTTGTTGGGGCAAGTGACTGCGACTTCCATGACACGGCTGCTGGCGGATGGTTTCCCAGCGTCCGCGTCAGGTACTGGTCATAGCCCGTACGAGGTGCTGGTAATCGCCTCAGTGATCGAGCGCGAGGCGATCACACCCGACTTTCGCCGGGTGTCGCGAGTCATCTACAACCGGCTTACCGCTGGCATGCCGCTGCAGATGGACTCCACCATCAATTACCCGCTTGACCGGCAGGAGGCCAGTACTTCCGACGCCGACCGAGCCCGCCCCGGGCCTTACAACACCTACCTCAATGTCGGGTTGCCGGTATCCCCGATCGGGTCCCCAAGTGCGGCGGCGATCGCTGCCGCGCTGAATCCAGATCCTGGCCCGTGGTTGTATTTCGTCAAATGCCAGAAAGACGGTGCTTCGTGCTTCTCAGTCACTAAAGAGGAGCACTATGCGGCGGTTCGCGACGCGGCCGCTCGGGGGGTGTTCTAGCCGCTGCCTGCCGGCGAAGCCGATTGTCCACATCACCCCCGTCATCCACAGGCGGTAACCGGGCCAGCCCTGCTGCGACCGCGCATGCGACACAGTGATGCGCGTGACCGCATGGACGGCTGTGATGGGAGCGGTAGCCGGTGCCGGGGGAGCGATGATGTTGCGCCGAGTCCCCCGTGGTGTCCGGATACCGGTCCCAGCGTGCGCGGTGCTGGTGGCCGCACTGTGGGTGGTGGCCGGTGTACGGCTCGGTGACCACTTTCCGATGTGGTGGTGGCCGGTGCCCCTGGTACTGGCCTGGGGTGGTGTGCTGCTTGGCGGCGCTGATCTCGCCGCCCGGCGGCTGCCGGATGCCCTGACACTGGCGGCGTATCCACTGGTTGCCGGCCTGCTCGGGATCGCGGCGCTCGGCGCGGGGACTGTTGATCTGCTAGGCCGTGCGGCACTGGGTGCGTTGCTGTGGGCCGGGGGATATGCCGCGGTCCGCTGGGTGTCTCCGCGCGCTCTGGGTGGTGGGGACGTCAAGCTCGCGGGCAGTCTGGGCGCGCTCACCGCTGCCACGTCGTGGCCAGGCCTGCTGCTGGCGGTGCTCGCGGCCGGCGTGTTGACCGTTACGGTAGCGGTGCCGGCGCGGCTGTTCGGCTGCGCCGAGGTGCCCCACGGTCCGGCGATGCTGGCGGCGGCCTGGCTTGTGGTCCTCCACACTCCTGTGTGAAAGAAACTGGCGCAGGAGGCTGCTGACGGGCCGTTTGATAGCAGAAAGTCATCTACCCATCACCCAGGTAAGTGACACGTAACCGGGTCGACCCAGCCCAGAAATCTATCTGTCACATCTCGTTTTTACGGTGCACCGCAGATGCCCGTCGTTTACCCGGCGCAGCCCGCCCTGGCGTGCAGCTATCCGAAACCGGGCGGTGACGCCGAACGGACTGATTCTGGCGCGGGAAGGAGTCGCGATGAACGCACGACGAACGAGGAAACGCTTACTGGGCGCGGTCGCCGTGGTGATGGTCGCAGGGCTGGTTTCAACTGGTTGTGGTAGCCGGGTGGGTGCGTCGGGACCGGGTAGTTCGTCCGGTCGCTCCTGCGTCGATACCTCCGGCAATTCAGTGAAGATCGGATTTTTGAACTCGCTGTCAGGCACGATGGCAATCAGTGAGAAGACGGTGCACGACTCGCTGCTGCTGGCAGCTGATCAGATCAACTCCAGTGGCGGCGTGCTCGGTAAACAGTTGCAGATCATCAGCGAAGACGGTGCATCTGAACCGACGACCTTTGCTGAGAAGGCTGGCAAACTAATTAGCTCCGACTGCGTGGCAGCGGTTTTTGGGGGCTGGACGTCGGCCTCCCGCAAAGCGATGCTTCCGGTTTTCGAGGGCGCCAATTCGCTGCTGTTTTACCCGGTGCAGTATGAAGGGCTCGAGGCGTCACCAAATATTTTTTATACCGGCGCTACCACAAACCAGCAGATTGTTCCGGCGCTGGACTACTTGAAACAAAAAGGCGTAAAGTCCTTGTTTCTGGTCGGTTCTGACTACGTCTTCCCGCGCACGGCAAATAAGGAGATCAAGGCATACGCCAATGCCAACGGCATCGAGATAAAGGGAGAGGAATACGCTCCGCTGGGTTACACCGATTTCTCCACGATCGTCAATAAGGTAAAGGCTGCTGGTGCGGGTGCGGTGTTCAACACGCTGAACGGTGACTCGAATGTCGCTTTCTTCAAAGAATACCGTAACGCTGGCCTGTCGCCGGCTACCATGCCGGTTGTCTCTGTGTCAATCGCCGAGGAGGAGATTGGTGGGATCGGCCTAGACAACGTGGTGGGGCAGCTAACCGCATGGAACTACTATCAGACCATCGATTCTCCGAGAAACGCTGCATTCGTTCAGGCGTTCAAGACCAAGTATGGGCAGAACCGGGTCACTTCCGATCCGATGGAGGCCGCTTACACGTCATTGTTTTTGTGGAAGGAAATGGTAGGGAAGGCGAAGTCGTTCAAGGCTGACGATATCCGCAAAGCTGCCGATGGGGTGAGCTATGACGCTCCCGAAGGTAAGGTCACGGTGAATGGGGAAAACCATCACATTGCCAAGACCGCGCTGATAGGCAAGGTTGGCCCCGATGGGCTGATTCACGCCGAGTGGAGTTCAGGTGCGCCGATCCAGCCGGATCCTTTCCTCAAGACCTATGGTTGGGCCAAAGGCCTAACCGGCTAGCGGGCGCCACCATGCAAGCCTTGTACAGCCAACTGGTGGCCGGGATATCTCTGGGCTCGATATTGCTACTCGCGGCGCTGGGATTGGCCCTTACTTTCGGGCAAATGGGCGTGATCAATATGGCCCACGGCGAGTTCATCATGGCGGGCTCCTACACCGCGTTCGTCACCCAGAGGGTCATAGCCGATGCTGGTATCTCGCTGCTGCTGGCCATACCACTCGGTTTCCTGGTGGGCGGATTGATGGGTGTGCTGCTTGAAGCCACCCTGATCCGCCGGATGTATCACCGGCCGCTGGACACCCTGCTGGTGACGTGGGGAGTATCGTTGATTTTGCAGCAGGCGGCCCGAGATATTTTCGGCGCCCCGAACGTCGACGTCCGGGCTCCGAGTTGGTTGTCCGGTAGCGTCAATATCGGTATTACCCAGGTGCCCGCGGCCCGGCTGTTCATCCTGATGCTTGCCGCAGCCGCCGTTGCCGGGCTGTCCCTGGTGCTGAAGGCGACGCCGCTGGGTCGCCGGATCCGTGGCGTCGTGCAAAACCGAGATCTGGCTGAGACGGTTGGCATTTCCACCCGTAGCACCGACCGGCTCACCTTTTTTATCGGTTCTGGCCTCGCAGGAATCGCAGGTGTGGCGCTGACCTTGCTCGGCTCCACCGGTCCTACTTTGGGTACCAGTTACATCGTCGACGCCTTCCTCGTTGTGGTGGTCGGAGGCATCGGTCAGATCAAAGGGTCCGTGATCGCAGCATTCGGTCTTGGCTTGCTGCAGGCAACCTTTGAATATTCCACCACGGCCAGTATTGCGAAGGTCATGGTCTTCGTCGTCATTGTGGTTTTCCTGCAGATCCGGCCGCAGGGTATTTTCAGCGTCCGGACCAGGAGCCTGGCATGAAGCATACCGGCGCGCGCCAGCTCAGGAGCAACTATGGTGCCCTGTGCGGCTTACCACTTGGCGCCCTTGCGTTGCTTGTGGTGGCGCCAGCGGTGCTTTCGGATTTCCGGTTGTCGCTGCTAGGCCGGTTCGTCTGCTATGCCATCGTCGCGGTCGGGATCGGTCTGGCCTGGGGGCGCGGCGGCATGCTGACGTTGGGACAAGGCGTCTTTTTTGGCTTGGGCGGCTATGTGATGGCGTTCCATCTCAAACTCGCCGATGCTGGGCCGTCCGGAGTGCCCGATTTCATGCTGCTCTATGGGTCCGGTCACGTGCCGGTCTGGTGGGAGCCATTTCGATCTCCGGTGGTAACCCTTTTAGGGGTGATCTTGGTCCCGTCCTTGGTGGCCTTTGGGCTGGGCATCGCGATCTTCCGCAGGCGGGTCCGTGGCGCGTACTTCGCCATCTTGTCCCAAGCGTTGGCGGCAGCGTTCGCGATCTTGCTCATCGGTCAGCAGGTCAACCTGGGCGGCTTCAACGGGCTTAATGGGTTCCGCTCATTCTTCGGGTTCAATCTCTATGACCCGGTGAACAAGCGCATGCTGTTCTATATCGCTGCCGTCACCCTGCTGGTCATGTTAGCGACAGTGTGGCAGCTGTATCGCTCTCGGTATGGGGAACTGCTCATAGCAGTCCGGGATCAAGAAGAGCGAGTGCGATTTCTCGGCTACGATCCGGCGAACGTGAAACTGGTGGCGTATGTACTGGCGGCGGCAATGGCCGGGATCGCTGGTGCATTATTCGTGCCCATCGTCGGGATCATCTCTCCAGCCAACGTCGGGGTGGTACCTTCGATCGCGTTTCTCATCGGAGTAGCGATCGGCGGCCGGGCTACGCTGTTCGGCCCGGTGCTGGGTGCGATCGCTGTAGCGTGGGCGCAGACTGCGCTGTCGGAGAGCTTCCCCTCGTTCTGGAGTTACTTCCAAGGTGCGTTGTTTGTTCTGGTGATTGCCTTCCTGCCCGGCGGGCTGTCGTCGGTCAGCTTGTCACGGGGCTTCTGGCGGCGAAGACAGCAATCCAGCGCCCGCGCCGGCACGGCAGCGGTGCCGCCGGCTGATTCGGGGAGTTTATTGCCACCCGAACCCGGCCTATCGGGAATCAGAGCTGGATCGGAGACCGCTCAATGACCATGAATGCCGACTACCTAGAACTGTCGGATGTGCGGGTGGTCTTCGACGGATTCGTCGCCGTCGACGGCGTCTCCATGACGGTGCTGCAGGGGGAACTGCGGTTTCTGATTGGTCCGAACGGCGCGGGTAAGACCACGCTTGTGGATGCCATTACCGGGCTTGCTCCGGCCACCGGCTCGGTCCGTTTCGGGCGGACCGAGCTGATCGGCAGGAAGGTGCACGAGATCGCTCGGCTAGGAGTCGGTCGCACCTTCCAGACCGCCACTGTCTTTGAGGAATTGACCGTCCTGCAGAACCTCGATATTGCGGCTGGGGCAGGACGTAGGCCGCTGTCACTGCTGCGCCGCCGGCGCTCGGTGCCGGCAGAGGTTGAGGAAACCATGGAGACCATCGGGCTAGCCGGATTGCGTGACAAGCAGGCGGGAGTACTGGCGCACGGCCAAAAACAGTGGCTGGAAATCGGCATGCTGCTGGTGCAGGACGCGCACGTGCTGTTGCTCGACGAGCCGGTGGCCGGGATGAGCGCCGACGAACGGACCCAGACCGGGGAACTGCTGCGGCGGATCGGTACCGAACGCACCGTTGTCGTCGTCGAGCATGACATGGACTTCATGCGCTCGTTCGCCAGCTCCGTCACCGTGCTGCACGCCGGAAAGGTGCTCAGCGAAGGGAAGGTGGCCCAGGTGCAGGCTGATCCCAGGGTCCAGGAGGTATACCTCGGCCAAGCGGAGGTCAGCTCGTGATGTTGAGCCTGGTGGAGGTCTACGTCGGCTACGGGCGGACCACGGTCGTGCACGGGGTGAGTGTTGAGGTACCCGTGGGTGGGGTTGCTGCCGTGATGGGGCACAACGGTGCCGGCAAGACGACGCTGCTGCGCGCCGCCGTCGGGCTGCTGCACCCCAGTGCCGGGCGCATCCTGCTTGACGGCCAGGACATCACCAGGCTGCGGCCAAACGAGCGGGTCAGGCGCGGCATCGGGTACGTGCCGCAGGGACAGCAATGCTTTCCGCAACTCACCACCGAGGAGAACTTGCAGCTGGTCGCGGACACCCGGCGAGACGGCAAGAAGCTGATCGCCGAAATGCTCGACCTGTTCCCAAGCCTTGCCGCGTTGCTGCCGCGCCGGGCCGGGTTGCTGTCCGGCGGCCAGCGTCAGCAGCTGGCCATCGCCCGAGCGCTGATCACCCAGCCTCGCATCCTCATCCTGGACGAGCCCACCGAAGGCATCCAGCCTTCCGTAGTAGCGGAGATCGAGCAGACCATCCTGTCGTTAATCGCCCGCGATGGGCTATCGATCCTGCTGGTCGAGCAGCACGTTGGCTTCGCCCTCGCCGCCGCCAGCCGTTATTGCGTGATGGAAGCCGGTCGCGTCACCTCCAGTGGTGACGGTGGCGCCGACGCCCTCGATCACGTCCGCGCCGCCATGGCGATCTGATTTACCCGGTGCCTTGGCTGGCCACCGAGGAACCGTGCTGCGATGGGGGATGGGGAATGATCTGGCCCAGCGGACAGTTGTACTGGTCGTCCGGATCAGGGTGCCTTGTGTCCCCGGGTCCACTTCAGTATGCCGCCGCGGACGATCGTTCGGCTGAAGCCGCGGTGTGCCTTCCGCCGAGAGGCGACCAGCATGCCTGGTCCGGACCCTTTCATATCGGTACAGGCAAAGGATCGCGAGCCATGAAGGGCGATCGCACCGAGATCGTCATCGATGCCGGCGGCTCCACGCTCACCTACGAGATCGAGGCCACCCGCAATGGTCGGCGGGTGGAGATCACCCACGGACGAGGCATTGTGGAGGTCACCGAAGTCACCCGTGGCGGCACGCCGGTGCGCACGGCGCGGTTCATGGCCTCCCGAGTGCTGGCTCTCGTGGAGCATCCCGCTGCCCGGCCAGAACGGCGGGACAGCGAACCAGCCAGGCAGGTTGTTCCCCAGCCTCGGGCCGGTACATCGGCGGCACTGCACCCGGCACAGACGCTATGACAGTCGCTTGCGGGTCCGGCCCGTGCCGGCCGGGCAGACCAGGCCGCTGCCGTGCTCGGCCAAACGCGTGTGTGCGCAGTGGACCTCCCGCCCGACGCAGCAATACGGCTAGCCACCCTGCCCGCCGCGCCCACCCTCAAGCAGCCCGACTGCTGTGTTTTGCTGGCTGCGGATCAGGTCGCTGATGCAGTGGCCACCTTCGATGACCGCCTCGCGGGCGCAGTCCGAAGCCACGGGCTGACCGTATGGGGCGATTGAGCTCAAGGAGGAAGCCCCATGCTGCTGTCCCCGCATGAGCAGGAGAAGCTCCTCATCCACGTGGCGGGGCAACTCGCTATGCAGCGCCGAGCGAGGGGACTGCGGCTGAACTATCCCGAGGCTGTGGCCGTGATCACGTCATGGGTGTTGGAAAGGGCACGGGACGGGCGTAGCGTGGCCGATTTGATGTCTGCAGGCCAGCAAGTGCTCAGCCGGGAAGACGTGCTGGACGGAGTTCCTGAAATGCTGGCGTCTGTCCAAGTCGAGGCGACCTTCCCGGACGGCACCAAGCTCGTCACCGTGCACCGGCCAATCCAGTGACCCGCAAACCGGTGATACCCGGCGAGCTGCTGCTGTCCGGAGAACCTGTCGTGCTCGGGCCGCACACCGGCGCTGAGCTAGTCATTCTCAATACCGGCGACCGGCCGGTGCAAGTTGGCTCCCACTACCACCTCGCTGCGGCGAACCCGGCGCTGGACATGGACCGCACCGCCGCCACAGGAATGCGCCTGGCGATCCCAGCGGGAACCTCGATTCGCTTCGAACCTGGCATCGAGCGGGTGGTGCGGGTCGTGCCGCTTGGGGGTGCCCGCGTCGTGCCGGGCCTGCGTCTCGATGCGCCGCATCCTGCGGGGCCGACCAGGCCAGCGGCCAGTGGTGGCCGCTGGACAGTCGAGCGAAGCCGGTACGCCAAGCTCTTTGGTCCCACAGAGGGTGACCGGGTGCGGTTGGCCGACACCGACCTGCTGATCGAGATCACCGAAGATCGGTGCCGCGGCCCGCACGGCGGTGACGAGGTGGTCTTCGGCGGTGGCAAGGTGATCCGGGAATCGATGGGTCAGGCCCGGGTCACCCGGGGCGACGGCGCACCAGATCTGGTGATCACTGGAGCAGTGGTACTGGACCACTGGGGTGTGGTGAAAGCCGACGTGGGGGTGCGCGACGGCCGGATCGTCGGCCTGGGCAAGGCGGGAAACCCGGACATCATGGATGGGATACACCCGGCTCTGGTCATCGGACCGGGAACCGAAGTGATCGCCGGCAACGGGCTGATCCTGACGGCGGGAGCGGTCGACTGCCACGTGCACCTGATCAGCCCGCAGCAAGTACCCGAGGCCCTCGGGTCCGGCGTCACCACACTGATCGGTGGCGGCACCGGCCCCGCAGAGGGCACCAAGGCCACGACGGTGACGCCGGGTGCCTGGTACCTGGCGCGGATGCTGGAATCTCTCGATGAGCTCCCGGTGAACATCGCGCTGCTCGGCAAGGGCAACACGGTTGGTGAGCAGGCGCTCTACGAGCAGGTCGCGACCGGTGCGAGCGGCTTCAAGCTGCACGAGGACTGGGGATCGACCCCGGCGGCGATCGACGCGTGCCTACGGGTCGCCGACGACACCGGGGTGCAGGTGGCGATCCACACCGACACCCTCAACGAGGCCGGCTACGTCGCCGACACGCTGGCCGCGATCGGTGGGCGAACCATTCACGCCTACCACACCGAGGGAGCCGGCGGCGGACACGCTCCGGACATCATCACTGTCGCCAGCGTTTCGCACGTACTGCCCAGCTCCACCAACCCGACGCGGCCCCACACCGGCAACACCGTCGACGAGCACCTCGACATGCTCATGGTGTGCCACCATCTGAATCCCACCGTCCCGGAGGATTTAGCCTTCGCGGAGAGCCGGATCCGGCCGTCCACCATCGCGGCCGAGGATGTGCTGCACGATCTCGGAGCCATCTCTATGATCGGCTCGGACTCCCAGGCGATGGGCCGGGTCGGCGAGGTGATCTTGCGGACGTGGCAGACCGCCCACGTGATGAAGCGGCGGGTCGGCGCGTTGCCTGGGGACCCCGACACCTCGGACAACGTGCGCGCGCGGCGCTACGTCGCCAAGTACACGATCTGCCCGGCGGTGGCGCACGGGCTCGATGGGGAGGTCGGCTCGGTAGAGGTGGGCAAGCTCGCCGATCTGGTGCTGTGGCAGCCCGCGTTCTTCGGGGTGCGTCCGAGCGTGGTGCTCAAGGGCGGCATGATCGCGTGGGCGGCGATGGGGGATGCCAACGCCTCCATCCCGACGCCGCAGCCGGTGCTGCCCCGCCCGATGTTCGGAGCCGCCGCGACAAGTGCCGCCGCCACGTCGGTGCACTTCGTGGCCCCAGCCGCGGTGCAGGGGCGGCTGGCGGATCGGCTTGCGGTGCGCCGCAGGCTGGTTGCGGTGCGCGATACCCGGGCGCTGCGCAAGTCCGATATGCCGCTGAACGACGCGCTGCCCCGCATCGACGTGAACCCTGAAACGTTCACAGTCCGGATCGATGGTGAGGTGGTGGAACCGCACCCGGCGGCGGAAATCCCGATGGCACAACGCTATTTCCTGTTCTGATGACCGCGCTGGCGTCGCTGCTGCTGGCCGATTCCAGGTTGCCCACCGGCGGTCACGTGCACTCCGGAACCGTGGAGGCTGCCGTCGCATGCACTCTGGTGCGCGATGCGGACGACCTGGCGCTTTTCCTCGCTGGTCGGCTGCGCGGTACCGGACCGGTGGTCGCTGCGGTCGCCGCTGCCGGCTGCCTCCTCGCTCGCAGTGCACCGGTGCGCTGGGACACGTGGGATGCGGCGGTCAGCGCCCGTACCCCGTCTGCCGCGGTCCGGGAAGCGTCTCGCGCGCAAGGGGTGACGCTGCTTCGCGCCGCCCGGCGGGTCTGGCCGTCCCCGGCTCTGGACAAGCTGGCTGAGGCCGGGCGGCCGCATCACCCCCTGGCGCTTGGCGCCGTGGTAGCCGCGGCCGGGGATGATGCCGGCGTGGCGGCGTCGCTGGCACTGCACCACCTGCTAGGTGGGGCGGCCGCGGCCGCGGTGCGGCTGCTGGGCCTGGATCCGATTACGGTTGCCGCCGTCCAGGCACGCGCTGGGCGGCTCGCTGACCACACCGCGCGGGAGGCCACCGACGTGGCGCGCGAGGCCGTCGCGCGGGGGGATCCCCGCCTGCTGCCCAGCACGAGCACCCCGCTGCCAGAGGTGCTGGCTGAATTGCACGGCCGGGCGGAGGTGACACTGTTTGCCTCGTGACGGGCACCGCGCGCTGCGGATCGGCATCGGCGGCCCAGTCGGCAGCGGCAAGACCGCCCTGGTCGCCGCGCTGTGCCGGGCGTTGCGCGACCAACTATCCCTGGTGGTGATCACCAACGACATCTACACCACCGAAGACGCCGATTACCTGCGCACCAACGCGGTGCTGCCCGACGCGCGGATCCGTGCGGTGCGGACCGGCTGCTGCCCGCACACCGCGATCCGCGACGACATCACGGCCAACCTGGACGCCGTAGACGACCTGACGGCGCGTCACGATCCCGATCTCGTGCTGGTGGAAAGCGGCGGGGACAACCTCACCGCCACCTTTAGCTACGGGCTCATCGATGCGCAGATTTTCGTCATCGACGTGGCCGGGGGTGACAAGGTCCCCCGCAAGGGCGGCCCGGGTGTCACCCGCTCCGACCTGCTGGTCATCAACAAGATCGATCTGGCTCCGCTCGTCGGTGCGGATCTGGAGGTGATGCGCCGTGACGCCCTGGCCATACGGGGCGACCGGCCCACCGTGCTGCTCTCGCTTCGCGACCAACCCGGCGCCGGCCCGGTGGTGGAGTGGGTGGACACCCAGTTACGGTCAGCCTCCCGGTGAAAGCCCGGGCTGAACTCACCGTCGATGCGTCCGGTGTCCGCTGGCGCAGCGCGGCGCCAGTCGTCCTGCGCCCCACCGGGGGGCACCGGATACATCTGGTGCAGGGTGCCGGCGGTCCGCTGGGCGGTGATGACCTGGCCTTGGACGTCCACGTCGGTACGGGTTGCGCTGTCCAGTTGCGTTCAGCGGCCGCCACCGTGGTGCAAGCAGGCCCATCAGCCGGAACCGCCGCGCGGTGGGGAGTTACGGCATCGGTGGCCGATGGTGCGGTGCTGGACTGGCAACCGGAACCGACGGTCGTCTGTGACAGGGCGCATCTGCACAGCCGGATCACTGTCACGTTGCAGCGAGATGCCCGCGCCGTGTTCCGCGAAGTGGTGGTGCTGGGGCGTGCCGGTCAACGCGGCGGGCGGTTCATCGGCGAGCTTGTTGTGGACCTGGATGGTGCGCCACTGCTGGCGCACACGCTCCTGCTCGACGGTGCAGATCCGGCGCTCACCGGCCCTGCTGGCACGGGTGGCGCGCGTGCCGTAGGAATGTTGGTAGAGCTGGGGCACCTAGCTGAGGACGCCCTACCTCAGGTTGGTGAGCAGCCCGGGCTGCGCTGGGCATGCTCAGCACTGGAGGGTCCAGGTCGCATGGTGCTCGCGCTCGGCGACCGTGTCACTGATCTCTTTCGCGTTCTGCAACCCCAAGAGCAGGCGGGAGCAGGGTGCCGTCGAGGACAGTGACGGCATGCCCGGTCAGGTGCACCCGATCGCCGTGGACGGTGGTGCGGACTATGCCGGTACGGGTGGAGGCCTGCAATCCGGTGAGGCCGTCCCGGCCCAGCCGGTCTGACCAGTAACGGGCCAGAGCGGTGTGGGCGCTGCCGGTAACTGGATCCTCCGGGATGCCGACAGCGGGTGCGAACACGCGGGACACGAAGTCGTACTCACCACGTGGATCTGCGGCCGGGGCGGTCGCGATGATCGCGCGGATTCCTTCACGGCGGGACAGGTCAGCCAGCGCGGTGGAATCCGGAACCAGGCTGCGAATCCCTTTCTCGTCCCCGAACACAGCCAGGAGATCGCCGAGAGCACCCGTGCCATAGACCGTGTCCGGAGTGGCGCCCAGTGCATCACTGAGACCGCCAGGAGCCGACGACTCGACGACCGACGCGGCGGGAAAGTCGAGCGTGATGGTGCCGTCGTCATTGGTGTGGGCAACCAGCACCCCGCTGCGGCTGCTGAATCGGATTGTGCCGGGCAATTGCTCGTCGCTGCGCAAAGCGTGGGCGGTGGCCAGGGTGGCGTGCCCGCACAGGTCGATCTCGACGGTGGGAGTGAACCAGCGCAGTGCCCACTCGGCTCCCGTGCCGTCCGGCAGCGGATGGGCGAAGGCGGTTTCGGCCAGGTTCATCTCAGCGGCGACCTGCTGCATCCAACGTGCATCAGGCCAGGCGTCCCCAGATATGAGACAGACGGCCGCGGGGTTGCCGGTGAAGGGACGATCAGTGAACGCGTCGATGATTCGGATACGCACAACGAGACCGTACGGTCGCGGCTCGCATCGGCGCTGCTCCCTTAACCAGGTGATCTGACCGCAACGACAAGGTTACAAGTCGGTCATATGAGTGCCGTGTGATAAATGGTGACTCACTCGAGTGAGTGAGGCGCATCTAGGGTTCCGTTGCTGTCCGCAGTGAGTCTGGACCGAGAGATGCAGGCGGGCAGTGTGCTGCCCGCTCCACGGCGGGACAAAAGCCCGGGAGGCCAGCCATGCCCGGCTGCCCTCGCGGCCGGACGCCGTGGACGCGGAGGCTTGACATGCAAAACCTGCATCACCATTACGGCCCGGAAGCGCGGTATGCCGTCGAGTCCGAAGCCGCGCTACCCACTACTCAATGGGAAAGGGAAGTCGCGCGAGGTCTCGAGTTAGGACTACCCGGAGCCGACTCGATCGTCGACCGGCGCATCCCCACCTTCTCCCGTGGAGAGCTGCCGCATTTCGCTGGCATCAATACCTTCCTCAAAGCACCTTACGTCGAGGACGTCCGCCGTTGCGGCGAATACGACGTCGCGGTGCTCGGCGCACCCTTCGACGGCGGCACCACCTACCGCTCTGGAACCCGCTTCGGCCCTCAGGGCATCCGCAAGATCTCCGCGCTCTACGGACCGTACAGCTTCGAGCTCGGCGTCGACTTGCGCGAGTCGATCACTATTGGCGACCTCGGTGACGTATTCACCATCCCGGGCAATATCGAAAAGACCTTCGACCAGATTTCCAAGGCGGTCGGGCATGTTTATGCTTCCGGAGCCTTCCCGGTGGTACTGGGCGGAGACCATTCCATCGGTTTCCCGACTACCCGCGCGGTAGCCGAGCACTTAAACGGCGGCAAGCTGGGCATCATCCACTTCGACCGCCATGTCGACACTCAGGAAACTGACCTCGACGAGCGGATGCACACCACCCCGTGGTTTCACGCCACGGACCTGCCCAACGTGCCGCCCCGCAACCTGGTGCAGATCGGCATTGGCGGCTGGCAGGCGCCTCGACCTGGTGTGAAGGTCGGCCGGGAGCGCGGAACCACCATCATGACCGTCACTGACTGTGTCGAGATGGGCATCGAGGCCGCCGCGCAGCGTGCCCTGGATGTTGCGTGGGACGGGACCGACGCAGTATGGCTGTCCTTCGACGTCGACTGCCTCGACGCTGCGTTCGTCCCCGGCACCGGTTGGCCCGAGCCGGGCGGTTTCTTGCCTCGTGAGGTCCTGAAGTTCATCCAGCTCGTCGCTGCCCGCCCGCTGGCGGGCATCGAGGTCGTGGAGTGCTCGCCGCCCTACGACAACGCCGAGATCACCTCACTCATCGCGACCCGGGTGATCTGCGACACCCTCGGCTGCCTCGTGCGTGCCGGTCACCTACCGCGAAAGGCCACTTAAATGAGCACCCCTGTCCTGATCACCAGCCCGACCGGCGGCCCTGACGCCGAGGACCTGCGTCGCATCGGCTATCACCAGCAGCTGCACCGCCGGCTCGGTTGGTTTTCGTCTTTTGCCGCCGGGTTCTCCTTCGTGTCCATCCTCACGACGGTGTTCCAGCTGTTCGCGCTGGGCTACTCCTTCGGTGGACCGGCGTTTTTCTGGACTTGGCCGCTGGTGTTCGCCGGCCAGCTGTGCGTGGCGCTGGTGTTCGCCGAGCTGGCCGCGAGCTGGCCGCTGGCTGGGTGCATTTACCAGTGGTCACGCAGGCTTGCCGGGGAGATCGTCGGGTGGTTCGCCGGGTGGGCGATGCTCATCGGCTACATCGTGAGCGTGGCGGCGATCGGCATCGCGCTCCAGGCGGTGCTGCCGGCGGTGTGGTCGGGTTTTCAGATCATCGGCACCGACTCGTCGGTCACCTCGGCATCGGGTGCCGCCAACGGCATCCTGCTGGGGTCGGTGCTCATCGCGATCGCC
>JAJPIR010000180.1 GCA_021324675.1 Actinomycetota bacterium | reverse complement strand
TAGCCCTAGGTCTCACTGGACCAGGAAACGTGAGTGCTCACCCACCGGCGGCTGAGGCGCACCACCCTGCCGCATCAGCGACCGGGGCGGTACGAACCCCATTAGGTCATGTCGTCGCAAGCCGCTGACCTCCCCCCACCGTAACGTGCCAAACACCGATAGGAGGATCAGCGCGCGGTAGCGCGGATGCTTCATCCGGTCTGCCAGGTCAATCACCTCCGCGACTGACAGCACTGGCCTTTCCTGCGGGTTCTCCACCCCAGCCCCTCGAATCTGGCAAGGATTAGCCGAAATCATCTTGTCCTCAACCACCGCCGTCATCGGCCGAGGTGCACACCAACGCCACCCCCTTTGCCGTTCGTGCAGCACACTGCCCGCTGACCTTACAAACCTTCCCCAGCCGCCCCAATACCCGCTTACGCCACGATCAAACCCGGCCGGTCCCCCTTTACGCACCAGCCAGGCTTTGCCACCGTGGTTACTGCTTCGTGATGGACTCCGGCGAAACGACGAAGTTATGGTCTGCCCAGCAACAGCGCAGACCAGCACCGTTCGGGCGGCCTTTCACCAAGCGGATGGCGCTGCTTTGACTGGCGACGTTGCTATCGACCACGCTGTGCCTGGCGTACGGGGGAGGAGCAGAGCCACCGCGCCGCTGCTGGAGGCCTGTCTCCGCAACCAACTGCGTACCACCCCGCGTCACCTGGTCGTGGACCTACAGCAGGTCCAGTTTTTGAGTTCTAGCGGGCTGAACTGCCTGCTAAGCATCCGCGATAGCGCCCAGACCGCCACCACGCAGCTGCATCTGGCGGGCCTGGTGAGCCGTCCTGTAGCACGTCCGCTGCAAGTCAGTCAGCTGATGGACCAGTTCAACACCTATCTGACTGTTACCGACGCTGTCGCCGCGATAATCGACTGACTCACCACAGTCGAACAGACAATCGCGCCGTGCGTGTCGAGCTTTGATCGAATCGCTGCCGTGAGAGGTCCACGATCGCGACAGTGGTCATCGATACTGGGCAGTTGTCCGCTCGTGGTGCTTTTGCGTCAGCCGATCCGTGAGGGAATACCCGCGTTCAGCGCCGAGGTCAAGCGACCCGATACAAACTAGGGAAGCGGGAGATTAATGTGGCCCGGACATACCGTCTTGTAAATAACTCGGTGTTTGACGCAGCACTCGGAGGCACGTGCATTTGCGACAGGCCGATCTGCTCGGCGATTTGAGTCTGCGTGAGTTGACAGAAAGCCGCAGCATCAAAATTGTTCGTTCCCGGTGCGGTAGCTGGGCCAGCAGCGGGCGCAACACCTCACGGTCCTCGACCAGGTCACTGTGAAAATCGGAAGGACGGCGGTTCGACCCCGCCCCTGGTACGCGCGTGATCGACTACAGTCACTGGACCGGCGAGTTTACGCTCCAGTGTGACAGGGATATCTTTTCTTATCTAGCGCCACGTGGCGCTAGACGGGGAAGGAGCGCGATGTCGGACACCACGGGCAGCGCAAATACAGAACCTGATCCAGCGACAGCGGACAATCCTCCATCGGATATCAAGGCCGGAGACCAGGCCCGAGATCCAGAGGGAAGCGCAGCGCATCGTTCGGATCAGCGAGACGCCGGCATTTCTGATGATGACGTGCCGGCGGGGGACCAGGGAGGCTGATCCACGCTCAGCCAGGGTGCCGCCCAAGCAGGGCGGCACCCTGTGCACGGCAGCGCCAAGTAGACGCGCCACTCAGCTACCCTATCTGCGCACCTACCGTCTGACCCCCGCATGCGCCAGACGATCGCGGACATTGAGTGTTGGGCCAGGAACAGGTTGATTCGGACGTGACCTATCGTCGGCGGCCGACTGCAAACCCGAGCAACGCGCCGCCAACGACCAACACGATGATCACGATCAGAATGAATTTACCGATACCGGCGACAAAGCCTCGGGCCTCAAGTTCGGCGGCGAGCAGACCGACTTGGGTCGCAGCGAAGGTCATGGCTATCCATGGTAGGGCCTTGCGCGCCGTCACGACTCCCAAAACATGGGCGTGTCGGTGCGGATGCACGTCCACCGTCAGCGCACCAACCGCGTCGGAAACGAAATTGGTCCGATGGTGATCTCTGGCTGCCAAGACGGCGGCGGCCATGCCAGGGCATCGCGGTCTGCACCGTTGCCCAGCAGGAAATCCCCAGCGTCGCATCTACCGTAGGAATCAGCTTCCAGCCGACCGGGAACGGCCGGCTACAGCATGGTGGCAACCGCCAGCGCCGTTCCCTCGGCAACTCACACTCGCCCGCCATGCGTCGGCAGACGACGCTGGCCGTTACGCTCAGCACGGGATGCGCAGGAAGCGCTCGCGGTGTCCACCGAGGCAGAGTTTTCTGACGCTGACAGCACTATCGCCAAGCATCACCAATAATGCCGTCGGCCCATGACCGGACGCCCCACAGATCCAAGCAGCACCAAAATTACCCCCACCACGACCAAGATGATCCCCAGCGTCCACAGAATATGGATTCCGAGCAGGAACCCAACTACCAGCAACACAATGCCAAGAACGATCACGATGCCTCCCGGGACTCCAGGGGATGGTCCTCGATCAACAATAGAGCACACTCGCTAAGTTGCGCAGCACCACGATCTTGCATTAGCAATCCCGTCGACGAGATCACGCGTTCCCGGCTTCCCCGTCGCTATCGATGTGGTCGGTGCCTTGTGGAGCTCGCGAGGTAGTCAGCGTCGGCATACAGCTGGGCGGTCAGAGCCGAATTGTCTGCGGCATGGTGGTCAGCGACCTCACGCATTTTCGGAGCACCCTCTGATCAGGCTCACTGCCGACAGGATGCCCCGTCGCCTAGCATGCAAGATCCGTGGTCGCTGCGGAGAGGCTGGCTGAGAAGCACCTGACACGCAATCAGATGTTTGGGCAGCCGGCAGACCCCCGGCCAGAGCGAGCTCTCCCTATCTACATCAGTTGATACATCAACGGCTACTGATGACCATGGACGTCCCTGGACATGAACCCAAGGATCAGCCCCGTCCACGGACAAATTGCAGGTCTTGAGGGGGTGTTGCTTCCGACTACGGAACAGAAGGGCCACTGCCATGCTTTCTTGACCGATCAGCATCCACGTGGTGGCGCTCCGGGCCTTGGCCGAATCGTTCCTCGTGGAGGACCTCTTCCAGTGGTACACGGTGGCGCCAGCCGTGGCGTTCCAGGTCAGGGGCGGTGGGCAGGTTGCGGATGGGGCCCAGGCATAGCCAGGCCACCGGGCGCAGCCGGGGTGGGATCTCCAGCAGCTTTCGCAGGAATTCCTCCCGGTAGAAACTGACCCAGCCCACACCGAGGCCCTCGGCGGTCGCGGCCAGCCACAAGTTTTCAATTGCTAGGCATACCGAATAGAGACCGGCGTCGGCGATGGCATGGCGTCCCAGCACTGCGGGAGATCCTCGCTCGGGATCATAGGTCACCACAATGCCCAGGCTGGACTCCAGCACACCCTCGACTTTGATCTTAGAGAAAATCGTCGCCCGGTGGCCGGTAAGCTGCTGTGCGAAGATCGCGCGTTCCCGCTGTACGTGCTCGCGAAATACGCTTCGGGTGCTCACGTCGCGGACGAGCACAAAGTCCCAGGGCTGGCTAAGCCCGACGCTGGGCGCGGCATGCGCAGCATCCAGGATCCGCCGCAGCACGTCGGGAGGCACCGCAGCGCCGGTGAACTGACCCCGGACATCACGCCGATGGTGCACAACCTGATAAAAGCCACCCGCATCCACCCGCACAGTCTTCCCGCCATCACCACACGACCGCCCACCGCGCACCGGACCCCCCAGCGAATCCCTCATCCAGCGCGCTCCACGACGGTCGCGCTGACTACGCCCCAGGCAGTGGCCTCCTCACCGGTGCAAGGTTCAGGTCACAGCACAGCGTCATGACCTCTAGTTGCTGCCACGCGGACTCGGTACTAGGGCGCAAATAGGGCGCAATTGGTCGTAGACAGCCGGACACGACCGGACAGCACCGGATACAACGAAGATCGGCCCATAACCTAGTCGGTGCTGGTCACCGGCCGTTTGTACTGGGTGGCGGGTCAAGGATTCGAACTTTGGAAGGCGTACGCCGACGGATTTACAGTCCGCTCCCATTGGCTGATCGACATAGATGCACGCGCGCAAGCCTGTCGGCGTAACCCCTAACCCCTTTGCTCGGCCTGTGCCTCAGCAACTGCGGACAGCTTTTGTCTTAGGGCTGTATAGGAGGCGGTCGCAACTGACCAGTTCCCCGCCCGATCCTCCAGCGACCGCGGCGAGAAACCGGAGGTGGTTCTAGCATATGGGAACGTGGCTGCTTCTTGTCACCAAAGATCAGCTCAGAGATCGCCAGGAACACTTCTTCCGGCATGGGTATATAATCGATTCTTTCCAGATCTTGCTTTTGTCCAGCTGACTCTACTCTCAGGGTGCCGTATCCGAGTATCTGCCCGAAGAATGGTCGCAAGAAACTCATATCGGTGACCTTGGTGATCGGCATCATGGAGTTTTTGGTCTGAATGACGCCAGTGGTGAGCATAAATCGTTTATCGGTGACGACAAGAATTTCGTGCCACCACTCCAATACCTTCCAGGCCAATCGCACCAACGCCCCCACCATGGTATACCACAGCAACGACTGCACCAACCACAAGTCGGCTGCCCTGCTGACCAGCAACGACAGCACTAACACCGCGATCAGGATCCCGACCGTCTGCAACAACGCCACCAGCAAGACCGCCCAATGCCGCCGCACCCGAATCACCCGACGTTCCACCGACGGGTTCAGCAAGACATCGTTATGCCGACCGATCATCCTCACACCGCCAGCGCATCGTGACACTCGAGAGCCCGGACCCCGAGTGTATGGCACCTCCCATGGCCACGCCGTGAAGAGGCTTCTCGATAACGACAACGACGCTGCTACGTCATCCGTGCCGAGCCGTGTGCCGATGGCTGTCAATGTGCGCATTGTGACGGAGTGGCTCATAATCCTGTTATGGTATGGACGGCGGTGACCCCGAGGTGGGTGGTGCCAGCGCCCGCGGAGGTCATTGATCTGCACTGGTTGGCGTATCGGGTGCATTCTGATATTGGCTCTGCTCGCTGTGCAGGGATCAGTGGCGCGCTGGCGTGGGTGAGTGGTGGATCGGCGGGTCCGGTCACTGGGAGGACAGAAAAGCCGGTCACGGAGGCACTCGCACGGGCTGAGATGTGGGCGGCTATCGCCATAAGTAGTGGGGGGCGACCCAATCTTGAGCGGATCTGTGCTGATCTTGGTGTCAAGTACCGACCGCCGTTAGCTGTCGAGCAGAGCTGGGCCGAGGGGGTCTGGCTTGCGTTGCGTTGGCTGCTGGGCGAACAGGGGGCTGATGCGCCGATGACCCTGCCGCAGCGCAGCCCTGATGGAGCGCTGCTGACCGCCGATGAACTGTACGAGCGGACGCTGGCTTGCGCTCCGTCCCAGTACGACTCACGGGAGCAGCGTCAAGCGCTGCATGCCGAGATTCAGCAGATTGCCCGCAAATCCCACGCGGTCGCTGATCTCATCGAGGACACCAAGCGCCGCCTTTCCGCCGCTTAGCTGTGGTGAGCCCACTGGGCCACGGGGAGGTCAACTCTCTGTGGACCAACGAGCTCACCATGAGACACGGTGCTGTCAGCGCGTTCGTGACGTCACGTTGTGCGTTGCCTCGCCGGTGCGCTCGCGCACCTGGTTGGCCGCTGCGCGGGCGTGATCGGCGACTGTCGAGGCCGCATCGTTGGCGGTTGAGCTGACCGCGTCGAGGGCCTGTTGCGCTGGCTCGCGGAGGTTGTCGGTGACGTCTGCGGCGACCTGTTTGGCTTGCTGTGTCATGGGCTCCAGGCGCTCGCCAAGCCGGTCTTTTGCCTGGTCAACCAGCTTGCGCTCGTAACGGCTTGACTTGATCAATGATGCCGCCAACCAACCGGCACCAAACGCGATCAGCCCGGCTGCCAGCGGGTTGCCCTGGGCGCGGCGCCGCACCGCCTGGGGAGCGGAACTGACCGCATCGGCCGCGCTGGACGCCATCGAGGACACCCGGTCAGCCGTGGCCGAAGCGACTGAGCTTGCCGTGTCACTCACCGTGGACACCGCGTTCCTGGCGGTATTACTGACGGTGGACGCCGCGTCGCTCGTCGTGTCACTCACCGTGGAGACAGCGCTTGTCGCCGTCTCACTCATCGTGGACACCGCGTTCCTAGCCGTGTCACCCACAGTAGACGCGACGTTCCTCGTCGTGTCACTCACCGTGGACACTGCATCCTCCTTAGCACCCATGACCATGTCTTTGACGTTGGTCAGCGTTTGGCGGGCGCGGTTGGTCCGGCGGGCCACGGCGCGTCGCGGGTTGACCTTCTCGGCCAGCGCATTGACATCAGCGCTAAGCACCCGTTGGGTGTGCTCGATTTGGCGGCGGATCTGGTCGGGGTCAGCAGTCATGATGTTCTCCTCCCTACCTGGCCCCGAGGGTGTGCGGGATCTCCTGGAGCGTTTCGATGGTGCGCTGCGGGGCCTGCACACGGCGTAGCTGGTCGCGACCGATCAGATACAGCCCCGCAGTGGCCAGCGCCCACAGCGCAGCAACGGCGAGTGCTGCCCATCGCCAGTCGATCGCCCTGGCCAACGTCAACCACAGCGCAAGGGAGGCAAACAGCAGCATCATCTGACCGGCGAACGCTGCTCCACCAAGTGTGCCGGCGGCCTTACCACTGTGGATGAGCTCCTGCTTGAGTTCGGCGGTGGCCAGCTCGAACTCCTGGCGGATGAGGGTTGACAGGTCACGAGTGACGTCGCCGATCAGCTCACCGACCGACGTGTCGGCAAGGTCAGGTCGCGCGCTTGCTATCGCCGTTGTTGCCGTCGTGCGGGAGATCGAGTGACTCATCGCGCATCACCGCCCCGGGTGGCAGAGTTGATGGTTGCGTCACGAGAGGTCGGGTGTGGCGACATTCCCGGATCGGTCGCGCTTCTTGACGACCGAGTCTGGGGTGCCGAGCCGACTGGTGGTGGTGGGGTCGGTGGCGCCAGATACGTTCTGGAACCTTCCTGCCCCGAACGGTTCTCAGGAGACGTTCTCGGCCGCGCGACTTCTTGGTACGCCGGCGCCGGGCCAGGCCGACTGTCCGCAGCCTCTTCCGGTGGAAGGCCAGTCACCGACCGCGCTGAACTGGTAGGCGGGCACGGTGGTGCGGTGCGCTGCGGTGTCGCATGGGCATCTGATTCCCGTACCGCGTCGACGCCGCTGCTGGTGAGCCGACCGGCGACCACACCTGCCAGTGCCGCGCCGAGTAAAAACACGCCGGGACGACGCCGCGCGAAGCGGCGGGCCTCCTCCACAAGGTCACCCGGCTGCTGATCCTTGAGCCAGGAAGCAAGCTGGTGGAGCGATTCGGCGCCGTGGTCGACCAGTTCACTCACCGGAGCCGACCTGCTGGCATGGGCCATTTCCCGCAATTCGTCGGCAACGGTGGCCAGCCGCAACGCCACTCTCTCCTGCTGGAAGGCGACCTGATCACGCAGTTGCTGACGACCCTGTTCGAGCAACCCCCGAGCCTGGTGTGTGGTCTCCGAGACCACCTGCCTCGCCTCGCCTGCCGCACTGTGCACGACACGGTCCCCGGCTTGTCTTGCTGCCTGACCAACCTGTGCAGCCTCATCAGCTACGAGATCGGTCATAGACATCGAATCCGGGCCGGCTTCCGGCATCCGCGACTGGCTACGAAATTGCTGGGCCACGAATCTCTCCCCACTCCCCGCCGCACTAAGAGGACGGTTACCCCGCAGGGCCATGCCGTAATCATCGTGCGGGGTCCGGCCAGGGGCGTCCGGGTGGCCTGATGACACTACCGGTGCGGACCGTAATCCCGACCCCTGCTGGCGTGCTCGGCCTTGATGCGTTCCTTAAGCACGTCCCTGGTGACCGTTTGCTCCCCTTGGTAAGTATCCGTGGTCAACCGAATCCGTTCCTAAGGACGCGGTGATGGTCATCGCGGTCGTTAATGACGGCCACGATCGGGCCGGTGTCGACCAGGATCACGCGGCCGTGCCAGGTGGCTCGGTGCGCAGAATCTCCTCGCTGCGCTCCGCCAGGTCAGGTTCGGCCGAGAGCGTCCGCAGTTGCTTGGCCAGTCGGTGTGCCTGGTCACCGATCAGACCTGCTTCCAATGCAGCGCGAAGTATCTCGCCAATCGCCGCAACCCGGTCGTCGGGCACGCCATCGAGCAGGCGATGTATTTCGTCCCTGGTGGCCATGACATAAGTATCCCCCGCCTGGACACCCTCCACCTTCAGTGGTGTTAATTGAGCGGAGCGGCTAGCTTCGAAACACGACACGCAGCAGCCGGCGCAACAATCAGCGAGCAGAAAACCAGCAATGCGCATTGACAGTGACATGGCTACTCAGTGATGACGTGACACGAAGAGTTGAAAATTTGCGGACCAATACTGCAGAGTCAACATCATGGATTTCGTCACAACACAGTCCAGGTCCTGGCCGCCAGCAGATCACAGAGCCTTTGCGCAACGGGGTAAGGACCTGTCGTCGTGCCATACGCGTGCCACAAGCCGGGGTCAGTAAGGGCCAATGGTCACTCCTGACCATGGCTACCCGCAGCTCAGAGCCGGGACCAGGGCGCCATTTGAGAGGTTCCCAAGCTCTAGACGCGGGTTCGATTCCCGTCACCCGCTCCATTAGAAAAGCCCAGTTCATCTATGCTGTGCGGCAATGAGTCGTCGCCGGGAACAGTGGTTTCCTCTTCGTTTGTGCCCTCTACGTGCCCTAAGCGGCCATCCTTGCGATGCTGCTCAATAAGCAGACTCAGCCCATCTGCGATCAGTTGGTCGGCCGCATTGGTGACGTGTTGGTAGATCATCGCGGCGTGTGGGCTGTCATGGCCCATCCGGGTCATGAGATCTCGCAGACTGCTGCCTGCCGCCGCTGCGAGGGTATTGCCGGTATGCCACAGGTCGTGAAAGTGCAGATTGGGAACACCAATCGCAGTGACATTCTTTTTCCAATTCGTCGCTGGATTGAAATTGCCGCGTCTCATGGGACCGCCGCGCTGCATTGTGAACACAAGATCGTCTAGATTCGGACCAACGTGCTCGGCGAGATGCCGAGCAAGGTCTGCTTGCAGGGCCTGAGGAACCGTCACTGTCCGACGACCGGCACGGGACTTCGGCGCTCCTCGTATCAAGAGCGCCGCCTACGGTGGCGCCGACACGCTGAGTTGATTGTCCGGCTCTCTTGCCCGCCGGGCCGATCCCGCTTGCTGCGCGCGGCCTGCGGCCGTGCTCGCGCGCGCCGGCCAGCGGGCGCAGCGGTCGACGTAAGCCCAGCCGGCCGCGGTGACGCGGAGCAGGGAGCGACCGTATTGCTGCGTCGTGCTCATCGTGACCCGTCAATCCAACTTCCGTGACGCGGCTGAGTGATTCTTGGGTTCTGTCCTTCCGATCACGTCTGACCAGCGCGGTATCGGGTATGGATGCTCTTGGGGGCACCGGAGGGCGGCCCTTCGTCTTGGCCTGTGTGCCTAAGGCAGCTGGGGGCAGCGGTGCATCACACGATCGAGATCGCGGTCCCAACCGGGGCCACTGAGACTCTGCTGATCGAGCTTGAGGCGCTGAAAGGTGTGCTAGCCCTCTCCGTTGTGCGTGGGGCGTCGGTGAAGCCGGCCGGCGACGTTGTCACAGTGCACGTCCTGAATCGAGAGGTCGACGCTGTGCTGGCGGTTGCAGAAAGGGCCCAGCAATTCGGACCGATGTCGGTAAGCACCGGTGAGCTTCAGAGTCTCATCGATCCCCAAGCCACTCGGGCAATCGACGACGACGTCGACGAGTCACCCTGGGAGGAGTTCGAGCGGGGCCTTCGCCACCACGGTCGGCTGAATCAGAATTACCTGGTGCTGATGGTACTGGGAGCGGCCATCGCAGTAGCCGGACTTCTTTCTAGTCCTGTCCCGCAGGCACTGGCACTGGCCGCGGCCGGCATCATTGCGCCAGCGTTTGAGCCGGTGGCCAAACTGACCCTTGGACTGGTCCGCGGCAGCTGGTACGCCATCAGGCGAGCGCTTGTCGCCGTGGCCGGTGGATATGTGACGTTGGCGCTCGTGGGGGCGCTGGCCTACCTGCTGTTACACCGGCTAGGGGTGGGAGGACCGGAGTCGCTGGCCGCAAGCGAGGGAGTCAAGACAGTGATCGATCCGACCGCCGCGGATTGGTTCATCTCAGCCGGTGGAGCAACCGCCGGCCTGGTGATCATCACTGCCTATCGGCGTGCGGTCCTCGCTGGTGCTCTTATCGCGTTGGCGTTGGTTCCCGCCGCTGTCCTAATCGGTGTGGGCGTGGCCGCGGGACAGGTCGACATGGCACTAGACGCACTGCGCCGGGTGGGACTCGACATGTTCATGGTGATAGTGCTCGGTGGCACGGTCGTCGTGCTCAAACAGCGCTTCATTCACCGCAACCGCCACCCTTTGCCCTAGTCGCACCACAGGGACGGAGTTTGTAGAACACCGTGGGTGTCTGTCCGAAAGCTGGCAAAGATAGGTAGATCGGCCACTCGATTGGCATCCCGTCGCCGCAGAGCAACGCTGGCGGCAAAATGATCATCTGGCACGGCGTGGCCGACCGGCTCATTGTCCCCAGGGCACTATCGACTATCGCTGGCGCGTACAAGCAACAATGGGCGGCGCTAGCGTGACCGACCAGGTCGACCGCGTGTTTTCTGGCCGCTGCAGCCACTGTGTCATAGTCGTGATCTTTGGTTCCTGCGCACATTCGATGCGGTGCGCGAGATCTTGGCTTGCGGTGACCGGGCCCGATTCTGGGCCAGGTGCGCCATCTTGATCGCTTGAGCGTGATGGGGATCATCGCTTGGCGAAGGCGATATTGGCCTGGTTGTGGTACGACAGGCTGTTGCCAGCGCGGATCCCCAGCGGTGGGACGGGCAGCTGGTCGAGGAGGCACTTATGCGAGCGATGGTGTATCGGGGGCCATACAAAGTCCGGGTTGAGAAGAAGGATGTCCCTGCGATTGAGCACCCCAACGACGCGATCGTGCGGGTCACCCTAGCGGCCGTCTGCGGCTCGGACCTGCACCTGTACCACGGGATGATGCCGGACACGCGAGTTGGCCATACCTTCGGCCACGAGTTCATCGGCGTGGTGGAAGAGGTAGGGCCGTCGGTGCAGAACCTTAAGCGCGGCGACCGGGTGATGGTTCCGTTCAACGTCTTTTGCGGGTCGTGTTTTTTCTGCGCCCGGGGCCTTTACTCCAACTGCCACAACGTCAATCCCAACGCCACCGCGGTGGGCGGCATTTACGGCTACTCGCATACCTGCGGGGGCTACGACGGTGGTCAGGCCGAGTTCGTGCGAGTCCCGTTCGCCGACGTCGGGCCCAGCCTCATCCCGGAGTGGATGGACGACGAGGACGCGGTGTTGCTCACTGACGCGCTTCCGACCGGCTACTTCGGGGCGCAGCTGGGTGACATCGTCGAAGGCGACGTCGTGGTGGTGTTCGGCTCCGGACCGGTGGGGCTGTTTGCCGCCAAGTCGGCGTGGTTCATGGGGGCCGGGCGCGTCATTGTCATCGACCACCTGGAGTACCGACTGGACAAGGCGCGGACGTTCGCCCACGCCGAGACGTATAACTTCACCGAGTACGACGACATTGTCGTGCACATGAAAAAGATCACCGACCACCTGGGCGCAGACGTCGCCATTGACGCCGCCGGCGCCGAAGCGGACGGCAACTTTTTGCAGCATGTGACCGGAGCCAAGCTGAAGCTGCAAGGCGGCTCGCCTGTCGCGCTCAACTGGGCGATCGACTCGGTGCGTAAGGGTGGCACCGTGTCGGTGATGGGCGCGTACGGTCCGATCTTCAGCGCGGTGAAGTTCGGCGACGCCTTCAACAAGGGCCTCACCCTGCGGATGAACCAGTGCCCGGTGAAGCGCCAGTGGCCGCGCCTGTTCGAGCACGTGCGCAATGGCTACCTCAAGCCGAGTGACATCGTCACCCACCGCATCCCCCTGGAGCACATCGCCGAGGGTTACTACATGTTCTCGGCGAAGCTTGATGGCTGCATCAAGCCGCTCGTTGTCCCGAACGGTGCCTGAGAAAGAGGAAGGGAAAGGCGACATGGCCTATACGGCAGGCAAGCCTGCTCTTGCGGAATCAAGCGAGGAACTCCGCGCTCGCATCCCCGGTTGGGGCGTCGACCTAGATCCGAAGGACCGCCCGTCGGTGCCGCGGGAGCGGTTCGACCCCAACCTCAGCGGTGCGCACTGGGACTTCCCCGAAAAGCAGCCGGAGAAGTGGCCACGCGAGAGGTCGATCGAGCACAAGTTCCTCACCCCGGTCTTCGGCACGTCCTGCCCGCCGAAGGGCGTGTCCGGAATGATGCGAAAATACGCCTACAGGAGGTTTAGCGAGGGGCGTGCAGCGCACTGGTTGATCCTGGTCGCGGCCGATCGGGTGGACTCGCTGGGAAGTCACCTTCAGTCGTTCCTGACCCTACGCCCGGACAACCCGATCACCGAGACCGGCGTGCTCAGTGAGTTCACCCGCCACGGGATCGCCTCGCGGGTGGGCAAAAAGCGCGCCGACCTCGCCCACCAGCCGCTCGACGTGATCATTGTTGCGGCTCCTTGGGTAGTCGCCGGTGCAGCGGTCTACCGGGTGCTCAAACGTCTGCGCGAGACCATTGGGAGGGCTGGCCGCTACTGAACAACTCCGACCAACCTCCTGCGCCGGGCGAGGACTCGATGACGTCGGATTGAGCTCACACCCATACACGCGCCTCTGGCGGACCTCGCTCCGGGATGGGTCCCAGCGCTGCTCCGGTGCCGAAGGGCGAAGCGGCATCAACTCCTATGCGGAACCATCCCAGGTGCGTATGTCATGTAATTCCCAAGCTCTAGACACGGGTTCGATTCCCGTCACCCGCTCCAATACAAAGGAGCAGCATAAATCCGAGCTTTGTCAGGTTAACATTTATTCCGAATCTGCCAATGCAACTTGTGATTACAGATAACCGGACCGTTATTCCTGTCATCACCGCAGCGATCAGGGAAGCAGAGTTAATGCGGGCACGTGAGCTGGACGCACAATGCCAAAATCACGGCGATCGAGGGTCACGACGGTAATGATGTTCAGCCGTTCGGCCAACGCGATCACCGAGTCGTCCACCGTGCCCAACGGCAGGTCGTCATACTTCTCCACAAGTTCGGTGACCCGGTCAAGATCGACGGACAACGACTCGATCAGCGTGTACCGCCCAGCCCGCACATCGGACAAGAACGCCAACTCCGCGTAGGTTCCCCGATGGCGTTCGAGCATCAGACACACCTCGGTTGCCACCGTGGCGGGAATCAGCAGCGAACCAGGCAGCCGCTCCAGCAGATACGTGCACTCCCGGTGATGGTCATCGCGATCGTTGATGACGGCCACGATCGGTCCGGTGTCGACCAGAATCACGCGGCCGTGCCAGGTGGTTCGGTGCGCAAGATCTCCTCGCTACGCTCCGCCAGGTCAGGTTCGGCCGACAGCGTTCCGGTGAGCAGCTCCTCAAGCGAGCAAGAGTGCTTCACCCGCTTGATAACTGCATGGCCGCGCGGGGTGATCGTGCTGTCCAGCTTCAGTTCTGGGAACGCGGCGTCTAACCCGACCAGGAATGCCAGCGCCACCCCGGACCCTGTTGGATTGCCATTGAGCTGATTGATCTCCGCGTCCATGTCGTAGGGAATAGCGCCGGCGAGCATGCCCTTCATGTTGAGCTCCGGGGCGTAGTGGGGCTGCAGCTGGGCAGCCTAGGATGCCGCCTGCCCACCTTGCGCGTATCCCGACAAACCCACAGGTGACTCCGGCGTGAGCGCGTCGCGGGGATCAAGGCGCTGCCCCGCGCACACCGCGTCAAGACCCGCGTATCCCTCGGGTGGTCCGGCGAAAAGGGACTGCGGCAGCGGCGTACCACCGCCCTCATAGTCCGTGATGACCACAGCGAAGCCTCGAGTCAGGTAGTTGTAGTAGAAGGGAGCTTCGGCATCAATCGCGCGCGGATCCACTGTGGCAAGATCGAAAAATCGTGACGGCGCGCACTGTTTCCCGAGCTCCCGGGTAGCCGGCATGAAGGCGATGAGCGGCCGCGGCCCCTGCCACGGCGCCCGCGGCACCAACAGCACACCGGTTACCGGGACCGGACTCCCGTCGATGTCGATCGACTGGTACATGATCTGGCGTACCGACGCCGTCGGGAAAAGCGGGGATACCAGCTCCCGGCTTTTGATGACATCACCCGGATGACCCTTCAGCTTGCCCTCGGGCAACGCATAAAACCCGCTATCCCCCAGACTCAGCGGCCCGCGCAGCTCAGGCTGCGCTACGGCTGGCCGGGCGTCCGCCACGCCTAAAACCGATCAAAGTGGCCATCGCAGCCACAGCAAGCCAACAAGCCTTCTTCATCCAATCCCCCACCGGCGCTCTTTCGAAAGGTACGTCGATAAGGCGTTCCAGCGACTCAACGAAAGACGACCAACACAGTGACGCCGACCGCACAGGGCCAGGAGGCAAGAAGCCCTCCACTACTGACCAGCAAACCTAAAGGAAGATGCGGCAGGAAACCAGATCATTCACCGCGCCGGCCACAGGTCAACCCTGGTACCAGGGCATCATTTGAGGGTTCCCAAGCTCTAGACGCGGATTCGATTCCTGTCACCCGCTCCGTAATGAGATATCAAACCATGCATCCGGGCCCGGGATGTCGATGACATTCACCAGCGCGCGAAGCAAGCTGGTGCCCAGATCCTCCTTTCCCGGATCACACCCAGTTCGGATCCGGCGGCTACCTACCCAAGAAGGCTTATCCTTGTTTGTTCTTAAATGACCGCCCTGGGGGATCAAGACTCACGCAGCCGCTTTCCGGTGCGACCTCTACAAAAGATCCAATGCACCCAATGGATGAGTATACTTGTATCGGTACGGCAGTATTGTTTACGACCGACCTGGCCAGGGGGAGCACCTCAAGTTGCGTGCACACGGACGATCCAGAACGTATCTCAGATGCTCCCTCGCAACCATCTTCTTGAAAGAAGCAGATTCTGTCGTCCGGGCAGAGATTGACGAACGGAGATTCGGACACGTAGATTGCCCCTTAATTTCTCGTTGTTCTGTTGAAACATTCTCGAGCATGGAGATCCTGAGTGGTGCCAACAAATAGTTCCGGCGTCGGATATTCTGACGACCGCATCAGGACGCTCACCCTGCTGTCTACCGACTATTGAATGGTGCATACTACACCTCCGTCAGCGATCTCAGGCGGAGGACTCGAAGTTGGGACAGGCGAGATTATATTGATCTTGGGTTGGTTGGATCGCAGGGACAGATCGAATAGACAACCAGCGGCTACGTTCCCTGGCCGCTCAGTATCCACGTCGTGGTGACGACCGCAGGCGCCTTCGGCGTCGCACGGCCTTTGACAGCTGATCACGGTCGGTCGAAACCGTTGCTAACGGCCCTGTCCTGCGTATGTCATGTACAGCAAATTCTCGACCATATTTTCGCAACATCTTGATATCCGAAGGATCGAACTCAGCGACGTCATGTGATTCAGCGCAACCGTCGGTGACGCCAGTGTCGCCTCCACACGGCCGTAGTGCTCCATAATTGGACTAGCCACCTGGCAACCGGCTGGACGTCGACGCCGCCGCGGCGGTGAGCCCGCGGACAAGGTCAGCTGCTCGCTCGGCGACGGCGATGGTCGGTGCGTTGATGTTGCCGCGAGGGACCGTGGGCATGATCGATGCGTCGACTACGCGCAGGCCCTCGATACCGCGGACCCGTAGCTGCGGATCGACAACTGCCATGTCGTCAGTGCCCATCTTGCAGGTGCCCACCGGGTGATAGATCGTCTGCATCCTGGCCCGGATGTGCGCCACGATGTCGGAGTCGGAGTCGGAGTCGGGCGCGAGGTATGGGTCACTGATCCACTGCACAAGCGGCGCGGTCTTAGCGATCTGCATGGCCAGCCGCACGCCGGCAATCTGAGCCCGTAGGTCTTCCGGGTCATCGTAATAGTTATGGACAATAAGCGGCTTGGCTGTTGGATCCGGCGAGACGAGCGCGACCTGGCCGCGACTGCGAGGTTTGGCGACGTTCGCGGCGATGGTAAGGCCGTGTGCCTGCCCCGGCACCAGCCCCTCTTGGACGAACAGCGCCGGCACTAGGTGCAACTGCACGTCTGGCGCGTCGAGTCCGGCACAGGTGCGCACGAAGCCGCCCGCTTCGGCGGCATTGGACGTCAGCGGCCCGCGGCCCTTCGTCTGGAAGAGCGCCAGGTTTTGTTCGTTCAACGCACCGAACAGGCTGCCCCCGCGGTCGCTGAGATAGCCCAGGCCGGACACGGGATGGTCGACCAGGTTCAGCCCGACACCAGGAAGCTCAGCCACCGGCGCAATCTGGAGCGCCGCGAGTTCCTTCACCCGACCAATGCCCGACAGCATCAGCAGCTGCGGTGAGTTGTAGGAGCCGCAGCTGACGATGACCTCGCTTGAGGCACGGAATTCGATCTGCTCGCCAAGCCGCACACCCTGAACGCCAACCGCCCGCGTGCCTTCGAACAGCACTTTCACGACCTGGACATGCGTCTCGACGTGCAGGGTTCGGCCGGCTCATCGCGGGACGAAGGTAAGCGGCCGCCGCGCTTGCCCGCACACCGTTGCGTTGAGTCAGCTGGTACCACCCCACGCCATCCTGCGTGGCGCCGTTGAAGTCATCGTTGGGCGGCAGCCCACAGGCGATCGCGGCATCGATAAATGCCTGGGCGATCGCATTGCGCGAGCGGACGTCAGATACAGGCAATGGCCCACCGACGCCGTGGAACTCGCTGTGGCCGCGCTCGTTGTCTTCGGCACGCTTGAAGTAGGGCAACATCTCATTCCACCCCCATCCGGGGCAGCCGAGGTCGCGCCACTCGTCGTAGTCAAGCGGGTTACCGCGTATGTAGACCATCGCATTGGTCGACGAACTGCCACCCAATACCTTGCCCCGGGGCAAGAAGATTCGGCGATTGTTGCAGTGCGGCTCGTAGACGCTGGAGTGGTCCCAGTCCTGGTTGCTGCGAAACAGCGCTGTCCACGCCACGGGCATGTGGATAAGTGGGTTGGTGTCCGGTCCGCCGGCTTCCACCAGCAGGACGTTCACGTCGGGATCCTCGCTGAGCCGATTGGCCAGAACGCAGCCCGCAGAGCCAGCACCCACGATCACATATTCATACATCGCCATGGCCTCCGTTGTCCCCTGATGGTGCTCACCGTGAACGTGCGACCTTTTCCGCCCGGGCGAGGGCGCAAGGACGCCTAGAGATGAGAGCTGCTGGCCGACGGCACAGATACCTACGTATTTCGCACGGTTCCAGAAGGCATGCGACAGCTAAGCGACAACGACTGCCGCGGTATCGATCTTAATCCTCTAGTCGCAGCGGCCACCCCGGCGGTCGATATAATTCCTATGACTAGGTGGAAAGTTACATGGAGCTATAAAATCACATGGAGCGTCGCCGGATCAATATTGGCGTACCAGTCGTTCGTGGTCCAACCCGTGACGGGTCCGCAATTCCCAGCATCCCATCCCGGGTTCATCGTGCCGTCCGCTTTAAACCATTTGACCCTGTTGCGGGCGACCTCGTTGCCGCTACACAGGTTTGCCGACTGGTTCCACACATAGATCCCCACATTGGACGAGACACGTTGCTGACCGTAGATTGTATTGTCGGTGATATGGATATCCGTTCCACTCGCAATGCCCATACCGACCGAGCCCGGATTGAGTAACGTGTTGTTCCGAACGACGATGTGGGAACCACCGTTGTCGCCGAGCAACATGCCAGAACCACTTGGACTGATCCAGTTCGTGCCTTCGAAAGCATTGCGCTCGATCACCAGCGGGGTAGCCGCATTGGTGCCGCCACTTTGGAAGATGGAGATGATATCTTCAGTGTTCCCGCCTATACCTTTGTTGTCGTGGATTGAACCGCCCAGGCTGGACACCCACTGGGTGAAGTTCGCGCGGTTGGTTCCATTGCGTTGATAAGGGCCGGTGATGTTCTGGTAGCGGTTCCAGCTGATCTCTACGTTGGTGGAGTTGACAATCGTGATAGGTTGGGCGTCATCTTTGAAGTCGTTAGCGGTGATGACGACGTTATGACAATTCGTGATGCGGATGGCACTTTGGTCATCCCCGATACCCACGAATTGCTTGCCGCTGATAGTGACGTTCGACTGGTTATTGCAAGTAACAGGTCCTGATGGGGTGCGGCCGAGAAACGGTACAGACCAAGGGTTGTCCGCGTTCGCCGGGACGGGAGCGATTAAGACTATCGATGCCAGCAATGAGATGACGCCAGCTGGGATCCCTCTCATTCTGTTCGACGGAGACGGAGTCATATCTTTACATCCAGGGTTATCGATGACCCCCTCAACCTCCTGCCGGGTCGGGAAAGTAACCCTAGGTGGACCCGAACGGTTCGTCTCTCGTGAGTTCACCCGCTTATACTCCGATCTCTGCCTCCAAGCTGGCCACTCGAATTCCAGGCATCCGCTCCAGCAAATACGTGCACTCCCGGGAGGTCATCGCGGACGTTAATGACGGCCACGATCGGGCCAGTGCCGACCAGGATCACCCGGCTGTGCCGAGTGTTTCCGTGCGCAGGATCTCGTCGCTCGGCTCCACCAGGTCCAGGTTCGGCCGACCGCGTGCCTGCACCGGCGAACCTGCGGACAGGTTCTGCTGCGGGGCGTGCCAGATCAGCATCGACCCGCAGTTGCTTGGCGAGTCGGTGAACTTGGTCGCCGATCAGGCCGCTCCCAGGCAGCAGGAAGTATTTCGCCGATCACCGCCACCCGCTCGTCTGGCATGCCATCAAGTAGGCGATCTATTTCGTTCCTGGTGGCCATGACATTAAGTATCACACGGTTGGACATGCAAGTAGACGGACAGGGCGTCCGCGCCTTCCACGTTCCCTACGTGGAGGCGCCAACGGTGCTTCACGGCTAATCGCGGTCAGTTGAATCCGTTGCTCAACGACCGCGTCCTGCCCATATCCTGTGGTCTGAGCCCTCGACGCGGGGTTTGATCCCGTCGCTTGCGCCATCACAGAAACCAAGTCAAGGGGTTTATGCCCACGTCATGCGTAAGATCGCTGCCCCGGATCGCGGAGGGGCTGTTCCCTTGGGCAGCTAGGGTGATCTGTCGGCGCCGGTGGTTCATCCTATGGGCTTCGAGGTTGCCTTCCGGCTCAAGGCCAACTTACTCTAGAACGCACGGTTAGGGTAACACTATAGAGGGCCACATCGTAGCTGCGCTGCACCGCGCCGAATCGCGGACCCAGATCAAGCAGGGGCCGCATTTCTGGATTCCTAGTCTTTCTCTGCACGGGCAGCTTAGTTGCATCTGCCGTTGGTTCCATGGACGTCAGGTCGGGGGAATAGATGAACTGTCATCGGCCACAGTCGACCAAATTAATGCTAGTAATCCTGGCAAGCGCGGTCGCCATCAACGGTGTATTGACCACCTTGATCATCAAACAACAGCACCGCCAGAGCACGGTAACTGGGCAGGCCAGTCTCGCAACACCTGCCGCGCGCATTCCAGCACCCGCCAATCCGGCACCGCAGCCGGCCAGCGCACCGCAGGTAGCGGCCACCACCCCCCTAACCCCAGCCCAGGTCGCCTCGCCGCCACGGGTCGCCACGCCACCTCGACCGGCGAAGGCTCCCCGCAAAGTCGTCAAACCGAAAACATTGCCCCATCGGCGGGTAGACCCGGCGCCAGGCCGTATCCCGTTCGGCGTTGACCTTCGGTGGCGAGGCCCCATCGTTGTCAAACTGCCCGTCCCCATCCCCATCACTGTTCATATTGACCGGTAGCACTGACATTTCTTATGGCGACGTCGTGTTTGAGGCCTGGCCTCGTACAGGCAGATGCAACTGCGTCTCCGGGCTGCCAGGCCGGTACCACCGAGAATCGGAGTGACCACCACCGGAAGGGATATCCCAACCTTGACCCGACAACACCCGGTGCTGCCCTGGGCCGCCGCGCGGGGTGGCCCTCTGCGGGCGTATAGGGTGCCGCCCGGCAACCTGTCAGCGCGGTGAAGGGGGTCAACCCTGCGATGGTCGCTGCATTAGACGCACGAGGTAAGGAAAGTACATCAGTACCGCTAGGAGCTGCGATAAGCGGCGTGGGGCGATTGATCGCTGGCCGTTATCGCCTGTTGGCTCTGCTGGGCAGTGGGGCGATGGGTGTGGTGTGGCAGGCCTACGACGAGGTCTTGCACCGCATCGTGGCGATCAAGCAGCTGGTGTTGCCCTTGGGCGAGAACGATGGTGACGAAGTCACCAGCCTGGTGATGCGGGAAGGGCGGATCACGGCACGATTGCAGCACCCGCATGTGATCGCGGTCCATGACGTGGTGGAGCATTACGGCTACCCATGTCTGATCATGGAGTATTTGCCGTCGAGGAGTTTGGCCGCAGTGCTGTCTGCCCACGGTGTGCTGGTACACGAGGCAGTGGCCAGCATCGGCAACCAGATCAGCTCTGCGCTGGCCGCCGCGCACCACGCAGGCATCGTGCACCGGGACGTCAAACCGGGCAATGTGCTGCTTGCCGATGACGGCACGGCCAAAATCACCGACTTCGGTGTCTCGCATGCCATGGGGGATCTCACCGTGACTTCCCCCGGGACCGTGGTGGGGACACCCGCGTACCTGGCCCCGGAAGTGGCCCAGGGCAACAGTGCCAGCTTTGCCTCTGATGTGTTCTCGCTGGGCTCCACGCTCTATACCGCCCTGGAAGGCACTCCGCCGTTTGGGGTGAATGACAACCCGGTTGCCCTGCTGGATCGGGTGGCATCGGGCGAGATCATCCCTCCACGGCGCTGCGGTGCCCTTACTCCTTTGCTGCTGCACCTGCTGGAACGTCATCCCCAAGACCGCCCCACCATGCGCCAGGCGCAGGCGGTGCTGGCCATGCTCGACGACGGCCTGGCCCAATCCCACGGTGACCTGTTCGCATGCACGCTGCCGTTCTCCGGACTTGATCCGCCTGTGCAGCCACGTCCGAGCTTGCCGCTCAGCTCGGTGGAGCCGGCAGCACCGAAGCAAACCTCCAGCACCGCAGGCCCAAGCCTCGTGCATGCCTCAGCCGGTCAGCCATCCGCCGAGGACGTTGACCTGGATCCGGTGCAACCACTCCTGAGCTTGCCGCCCAGCTCGGTCGAGCCGGCAGCACCGAAGCATGCCCCCAGCACCGCAGGGCCAACCCCAGTGGATGCCGTAGCTGGTCAGCCGCCCACCGACAACCATGGCCTGGGATGGACGGGAGCCCAGATCCTGATAGTCGGCGCCATCATGGTGGCAGTTCTGGCGGCAAGTGTCCTGGTGACTTTCTTCGTGGGCCGTGGTCCCGCCCAGAGCAGCCAGGCCGCTGGTCTCGCGAACATTCCGGGTGCTCCCGCCTTCAATCTGCAAGCCTTTGGACAACTCGAGCTCGGCGGCCCGATCCTGGGGACGCCGCCACCATCTGGGCATTCTGGTTGATTCAACGGGTCACCTGAGGAGCAGGCGCCGCAGACAATCATCGACTTGCCGGATTGAGCACCCGACAACCGTGTCCTAGGAGACATCTCATGTGTGAGGTCTTCTGATAAGACCGTCACCGCCTGCGCTGGTTCCTGCTGTCGCCGGTTGATCGGCAGTACGCGTGTTGACCTGGCGTTTCTTCGAAAAATTGCCTTTGCTTCTCTTAGATTGCTGCCGGTCAGTGAACGACTGTGTCGTCTGTGTACTGACGTATCAGCTCACTCTTTGAATGCAATCACTTGCTGCATGCAATACTTTTCACATCACTCACAAATTACTATGAATGATGTCTTGACAGCCGAGGTTGCCGGTTGGCTAGTATCGCTTGCGGTTCGTTACACCCCTCCAGGCCAACCGCATTTGGCTCATTGACGAAAGGACTGGTTCGGCACGATGTCCACCTTCATAAGTTTACCCTTCGCCGACGTCGTGAACATCTTCAACAGCATCGTTAGCGGCCTTTTCGGCTCAGGCGCAGTGTAATCTTTACCCCCAACTGATCAGCACTGAACAGGTACACCCGCATTTCCCGTCTCAATGCAAAAGTCCAGTCAGGCCCCCCCGCGAATGGCCTTAGCGCCACCAGATGCGACCCGATCACCAGATGCAACCCTTGGGCGTTTCCACAATTCGTCTTTCGACCCTCTGGCTATCAGCATTGAGCGCGCCGGGTACTCCACTAATGCTGTCCGGCCATTGCATGGACCGATGCCGCCAGTGGTAGGTCATCGGTGCAGCGGGCTCCGTTCAGCGGCAACGTCAGGTCGATAAGGTAGGCGACCTCCGCAGTTCGTGAGCAGGGACTGTTCCCAAAGCCGGAGTGCCCCTCGCCGACGAAGGTGAGCAGACGGCCGTTTTCCAAAGTGGCTGCAAGGCTGACAGCGTCCTGGTACGGCGTGTCCGGGTCGCCGGTCGTGCCTACCACGAGCACTGGAGGCGAGCCATGCGCGTTCCACGGCCCGGCATAGCGGCTGGCTCGGTTGGCCGGCCATTGCTGGCACGCGTTGGCGTGGGAATGGTCGTAGCCGGGTGGGCCATACGCGGCCACCGGCCCGGTCCGGGGGGCCGACGCGGTTGCGAGCGCCAGACGGGAAGGTAGGAGTAGTTTGCTGGGTGGGTAAACGCGGTCCGCGCACTCCACCGAAACGTTGGCGGCGAAGAAATTCGACCTGGAATCTATGGAGTCGACGTATGCTCCGGTGCGCTGCTGAGCAGCACCCAAGTCCTTGGCGATACCCCGCCAACCGGACCTGCCACCGTCGAGCGCGAACATGACGCGATAAGTCAGCGTCGCCCCGTTCGCGACGACGTTGCCGTGGGCGTCGCGCACTGGATTGTCATCTAAATTCGACACCAATGCGTCGTAAGCATCGACCGGATCACCATGCCCGAACGCGCAATCCCGGCTATGCGTACACCAGTCGAGAAAACGGTAAAGGGCTCCTTCTAGGGCAACGTATTGCCCGTAATCATATTGGTAGGGATTGTTGGCGTACGCCTCAGGATCGTAGGCACCATCAAGGGCCATCGCCCTGATCCGAGCGGGAAATAGATTGGCATAGACAGTTCCGATAAAAGTCCCGTATGATATCCCGAAGTAATTTAGCTTGCTGTCGCCGACCGCGGCTCTTAATAGATCCATATCGCGGGCGACATACTCGGTTCCGATGTAGGGTAGGAGATCACCACTGCGTAGTTGGCAGGCGGCGCTGAACTGCTCGGCGGCCCGCTGACCGCGCTCAAAGGCACCCAGCCGGACACTCGTGGGTACCCCAGCCCACGCCTGCTGGGTCTCTGCCGCGGTGAGGCACATGACCTGCCCGCTTCCGGCGACACCTCGGGGGTCAAAGCCGACGACATCGAAGCGGCTAGCCACCTCCGCCGGCAATCTGGCGACCACGGCGCTGACGAAGTTCGCGGCCGAGATACCCGGCCCACCAGGGTTGACGAATAGCGAACCAATCCGGTGCGTGGAGTCGGTGGCGAGGTGGCGTCTGAGGTTCAACGAAAGAAAGCCTCTGCCCAGATTCCGGTAGTCGCGGGGAACCTGGGCGGTCGCGCACTGCAAGCCGCTTTGTCTGTCAGTACAGTCCCTCCAGGACAACGAGGGCACCGGGATTCCGGGGAAGCCGCCTGGAGGTGAAGGTGTCCAGGCCGGACCCACCAGGACGCTGACTGCGGCCAACACCAGCGCCGCGGCAAGTATCGTGCCTGCCGCAGCGACCCGGCGGTGGTCCCGGAGCCTGATCATGCACACCTTTCTCGACACCGATCAAATAGTTGGGTGCCACCTAAACAATATTCGAGCCGGTTTACAGTGTTCGATGATTGCGTTACCGAACTTGCACCTGTGTCTCACTGTACAGTTGGTATCGACCAATCACTGATCAGTCGTCTGCGGCGGCCAGCTTGTTACGCAAAAATATAGCCATGTGCAGGACGTGCTGGCGCGTGAGTAATAGTCCCCGTCCCCGCCTGGGCCGCTCGGCGCCATGCCACAAGACGGGATCAGCCACGGTCGAACAGCCTTACACGGCCATGGCTTGCCGCAAGTCAAAGCCTGGAGCAGGTCATCCATTGTCAACGCTAGCTGCCGATGAAGCCCTGTTGCTGCAGCCAGGCTCGGGCGACGTCCCGTGGATCCTTTCCGTCCTGGGAGACCTGCTTGTTGAGCATGAGCATGACGTCGTTGGTCAGTTTCGCCGCGATGGGATTGAGCACCCCCGCGATGTCCGGATCCCGGTCAAATGCCTCCTTGCGAATCGAGACTGCGGCGTTGAACCGTGGAAAAAAGCTTTTGTCGTCGGTCAGCGTACTGAGCCCCAGGGCAAGGATCCGCCCATCAGTGGTGAACACCTCACCAAAGGTGCAGGGGTTTCCATTGGCGACGGCCTGATAAATGGGGCCTAAGTCCAACGTCTTGATTTTTTCGGCGGGCAGTCGGAAGCCGTACGCCTGCTCCAGACCTGGCAGGCCGTCGTTGCGGCCCGCGAACTCCTGCGCTATGCACAACGTGGAATCCGGCGAGTTCGAACTCGCCAACTTCGCGAAGTCGGAAAGCGTCTTGGCGCCGAGCCGGTCAGCGGTCTGCTTCTTCACGCCCAGCGCGTAAGTGTTCTCGAACGGCGTTGGATCGAGCCAGATGATGTTATTGGCGGCGTCGGCCTCCCTGACGGCACGGTACTGCTGCTGGGAGTCATGAAATGGATTGCTGCGCTTGAGATGTGTGGTCCATGCCGTCCCGGTGTACTCCCAGTAGAGGTCGATCGCACCAGAAGTCAGTGCAGCCCGGGTCGGCACTGAGCCGACGATTCCGCACTTGTCATTCGCCGTGGCCTTGGCCGCCTGCAGCGCAGCGATGGTGAGCTGGCAGAGCACCTTCTGCTCGTCAAACTCCTTACTGCCGACGTTGTAGGTCTGCCCCGCCAGCGATGGACCCTGCGCAATGCTGCCGCCCTGCGCGCTAGGCCCGCTGCTGTTCAGCACGCTGCACCCGGTCACCGCAACGGCCACGACGCTGATCGCCGCCAGCACCGTCGTACACGACAGGCGCCGTCCCCGCCTAGCCCACCCCACGGTCGGTCCTCCTTTGTCTTGTCAGCTGGTACGAGCACGCACGAGCCGCTCCGCCACACCGGCCAACCAGTCGACCATCAGGGCCAGCGCGGCGACAATGGCACCGGCGGTGACCAGCACGATGGGCCTGTTGAGGGTTTGTGCCCGGACGATCAGTGAGCCCAGACCACCGCCGCCGACGAACGTGGCGAGCACGGCGGTCCCCACGTTGAGCACCAGCGCCACCCGGATCCCGGCCATCATCACCGGCACAGCCAGCGGCAACTCCACGCGAAACAAGGTCGCGCGCGCAGACATCCCCATTCCCCGAGCAGCCTCGATCAGTGCCGGATCGACCTGCCGCAGCCCGACCACGGTGTTGCGCAGTACGGGCAGCAGCGCAGCGGCCACCAACCCGGCAATCACAGAGAACGGATTGAAGCCGAATGGTGCTGGTGCGAAGGCGATCAGCACGAGCACGCCGTAAGGCGGCAGCGCCTGCGCGAATCCGCTGACCGCGAGCACCACATTCCGGATCCGGCGAGCGCCCTGCCGGCTGAGCAGGATGCCCAGCGGTACCGCGATCACGATCACAAAGAAGGTCGAGTACGCGGTCAAGATCAGGTGCTGACCAAGGTCAGACAGGATTGCGGACGGTTGGAGCGCTCGGGTCTCGATATCGTCCAACTTCCGGGTCGACACCCACAACGCTACGGCTGCCCCGCCGAGCAACACGATAATCGGGGTGCTGAGCAGGTCGGCGTGAGAACGGACCCCTGCACGGCGCCGTGCCACGACCGGCGGCAGCCTGGTCAGATCAGGCACTCCACCTACACTCACCGGTGACGCCCCCGCATCTGCAGTTCTCCGACGAGTGCTTCCCAGCGCAGTGCACCGACCGCCCGGCCGTCACCGTCGACCACGGCCACCGCTGAGCTATGCGCGTCGAGCATCGCGTCGACGGCGTCGTAAACGCTGCCGGACAGGGGCACAGTGGCCAACGCCGGACTGCCGTCGACGCCGGGAACCCGGATCCACGCCACCGGCCGACCGGACCCGTCAACCTCAATGACCGGATGCGCACCAGCCGTCGCCGAGCTGCCAGTCGCGATCTTGTCCAGCGCGAGCGTGGAAAGGGCGATCAGGTGCAGGCGCCGGACCGCCGCGCCACTGCCGACGAACTCCCGAACGAAATCGTTGGCCGGCCGGCTCAGGATCATTTCTGGAGTGTCGTACTGCGCGATCCGACCACCCGCGGCGAAGATCGCGATGTGGTCGCCCAGTTTGATGGCCTCCTGCAGGTCGTGGGTGACAAAGCAGATCGTTTTACGTACCGTCCGCTGGATCTCAAGAAACTGGTCATGCAGCCGCTCCCGGGTAATCGGGTCAATCGCACCGAACGGCTCATCCATGAGCATCACCGGCGGATCGGCAGCCAGCGCGCGGGCCACCCCGACTCGCTGTTGTTGGCCTCCAGATAGCTGGCGGGGATACCGGTCGCGGAACTCTCCGGGTGGCAGGCCCACCAGCTCCAGCAGCTCGTCGATCCGCTGGCGGATGCGACGACGTTCCCAGCCCAACATTCTGGGCACCACTCCGATGTTCTGCCCCACGGTGAAGTGCGGGAAAAGCCCGACCTGCTGGATCACGTAACCGATCCGGCGGCGCAGTTGGTCGGCGTTGACCTTGGTGACGTCCTCACCGTCGAGCAGGATCCGCCCGGTCGTGGGCTCGATGAGCCGGTTCATCATCTTCAGGGTGGTGGTCTTACCGCAGCCGGAAGGTCCCACGAGCATCACAATCGACCCGCGCGCAACGGCGAGGTCCACTTCCGCGACGGCTGGGGTGAGGTGCCCGGGATAGGTCTTACTCACCCCCTCCAGGACAATCATGGGTTGCTGATCAGGCGGGCGATCAGCGCTACCGCCTGGGTTCGTCGTCGCCCTAGACACGGATTCCCCTCGGCACAGTCAGTCGCTCCACGATGGCATAGAAGATCTCGAAGACGGCGGCGACCACCAGGCAGCCCAGCGTGCCGACGAGAACCTGGTTGAAGGCATTGGCGGCGCCGTAGCGGGACAGCCCGGTCAGTACCAGTTGGCCCAGCCCCGGCCCACGCACCAGGGCAGCTACCGCGGCGATGGCAACATCGATCAGGGTGGCCACCCGGATCCCGTTGAGGATCACGGGCCAGGCCAGCGGCAACTGGACCCGGATCAACCGGCGCAGCCGCCCCATACCCAATCCCTTGGCGGATTCCAGCACACCGGCATCCACTGAAGACAAGCCCGCCACGCTGTTGCGCAGCACTGAGTAGAGCGAGTAGATGGTCAACGCGGTGACCGTGGTCGCAGCACCGAGGCCGAACAGCGGGAGCAGCAATACGAGCAGCGCCAGGGAGGGCACCGTCAGGGCCGCCGCGGTGACCAGCAGGGCTCCGTCCCGAATCGCGCCGAGTATCCAGTCCAGTGACCAACGCTGGGGGGCTGCTTCACCGGGGGTGACCAGCAAAGCGAAGCCAATGCTGATGGTTGAGCCGAGGGCGATCGCGAAGAACACCACGAGGAGGTGCTGTTCACCGTAAAGCAGCACCGTGCCGGCGTTCTCCCGGAGATAGCTGATGAGGTCCACGACGCTCCTTCCGCCATACCGAGCCGCGAGCTCCGAAACCACTCGGCGGTAACCCTTGCAGTGTCAGCTTGCGGCGGGCTGCACCGCGCCCATGCATTCACTCACGACAGTGGTCAGCCGGGCCAGGCTCGCGGGTGTCGGCGATCTACTCCGCGCGAACGCGATGTAGTGCAGCAGCAACCCCATTAATGTTCATCGACCAGCCCTTAGCCATCTGCCATGGCCTACTGGACCGTGCCATGGCCTGCCATGGACAGGGCGACTACGGCTGCCTCCTGCACGACGAGCAAGCCGGTCAGGATGAGAAGCTGACGCGACCTAGTCTGTGCTGGATTACACGGCTACGACAAGATTGATCGCGGTGCCGGCGGGAACCGCGGTGTTGGCGCTGGGGAATGTTCGCACGATGGTGCCAGCACGGAGGTTCGATTCCTGCTTGGAGATTGACCCGATCGCCAGCCCATTCTGGATCAACAGCTGTTGCGCGGTAACCAGATCAATCCCAACGAGGTTGGGCACCTGTTTTAACGCCACCACCGGAGGTGGAAAAGCCCGAGTCGGAGCAGGAACCACCGGGACCGGACGCGGGAACACCCATGTTGGAGTTGGGGGCGCCGGAACGGGAGACGGCAACACCGGAACCGGGTGCGGAACCACGGGAACCGGATGTGGCACCACCGGCACCACCGGAACCGGCCGCGGAACCACCGGCACCACCGGAACCGGATGTGGCACCACCGGCACCACCGGAACCGGCCGCGGAACTACCGGCACTACGGGAACCGGCCGCGGAACCACGGGGACGGGGGCGGGTGGCCCCGGGGGTGGGGGTAGCGAAACGGAAAGTGACGCCATCGTTGTCAGGTGGTGCCCAACCGCGTCATCAGTCGCGCACGTGGTCAATCCATGGTGCTGCCTGTGCGGCAGCCCATGCATCACGCTGGGCAGGGATGAACCATCGACTGGCCCGTACTGTTGGCAGAACCAGGCGGTGAGCAAAATGAGGATCGCCGCCAAAGTCCGGGTTAGCCCCACCCCACCGGATAGTCCGCGAGTGATGCGAGTGTTCTCGGAGCGCATCCCCCACCGGCTCGGTGCCCGCAGTGATTCGTCAAATGTGTGATCGTCGGTAGAGTGCTGTTCGGTCATGGCGTGTCTCCATCAACCGTCGACATGTTCATCGTGCCACTTATCTGGCCAGCCAGAGCCAACAAGATTTGTCCGCGTAGAAGCGACCTCGGACATGACGTTGTCGTTGATCAAAACTCCGCAGGTCCTGGATGGCCAGCCCGCGCCAGGCGACGCCGTCGATTCCGCAAGCGGAAAGGGATGGATATTCCAGTTCCGCATATCCACAAGTCGGCTAGTCAGGAGCCGGGACGCCTGCGTACGGCGCGACCCAGCCGCATCGGGCGACCAGCACAGGGGTCGAGGTCATACCCCCGCCCGGAGGTGGCGTCACAGACCCGCGCTGCTCGTCAGTGGGCAGTCGAGGAGGAAAGGTGGCTCCTCCTTACTCATTGCGCCCACCACTCGTCGACGGGAGCACCAAGGAATTCGAGGACTTCTGCGATGAAAGATACCGTTCCAACAGCGAGCACAACCGGTCCCAGCTCCACTTGGACGACCCCGTCAAGGTAGGGAGAACCGGCTCCCCATCCCTCGTAACAGAGGTGGGACGCCCGCGCCTTTACTTTGGTAACCCTGAGACCACTAAGCGCGTCATCGATACCCAGCGGTGACTTGGTGTCGGGCAAGGAAACCAGGACGTCGTCAGGGCGACCGTACCGCGCAGAAACCCACTGAATCGCCGTTTCCAATCCTACTCGATTGATCGCACAGTCAAGTATCCAAGTGCGATTTCCTTCGTAGTGAACCGAAAGGCGACCAGGGAGCTGAAGGTTGCCTAGCAATCTGGTAGCTGACCCACGGCCGGGCCGAGCGACACCTAAGTGCCGGATCAATTCCATCCCAGCGATGTAACCTAGTTGACCATTCTGCATGCCGAGCCCCGGCGGCCATGTCAGTGCCGGCAACCGCTGTCCATCGACGGCCTGGATACGGTTCTTTGCGACTGACGAAATGACCTCCATCGCCGCCGGATCTTGCCCCTGCAAGGTCACAACACGGGTGGTTTGTTCCGTCACCACACCGAGTTTATCCTCGGCAATTTCCTGAATATTACCCCCTAGGATTCCGACATGCTCTTCAAAGATTCTCGTGACCGCCACCACACGTGGAGACAGCAGTGAAACTTCATCGCTCTTCCCACCCATCCC
>JAJPIR010000232.1 GCA_021324675.1 Actinomycetota bacterium | reverse complement strand
GGACATCGGTGACCGGCTGATCAACGCGCTGTCGACGGCGCCACCACCGAGTTCACGCGCTCGGGCCGGGCTGTTGCACGGCTGGTCTGGACCGGCGCTGCTGTTCGTGCGCTTGTACGAACACACCGGCGACCCGAGCTGGCTAAACCACGCCGACAAGGCACTGCGCCGCGACCTCGCGGAGTGCGTACGGACCCCCGACGGTTCGCTGCAAGTCCGCGACGGGCTCCGCACCTTGCCCTACCTTGAGATCGGCAGCGCCGGGATCACCCTGGTGACACTGGAACTGCTACGCCACCGACCGCAGTCCCCATGCGTCGCGGCGATGCCCGGCCTGCGCCGCGGGCTGCTCAGCGAGTTCGTGATCCAACCGGGCCTGATGCTCGGCCGGGCCGGGCTGATCGCGGCGCTCGCCGCGATCCAGCACTGGCAGCCCACCGCCCACACCGAACAGATCCTGCACCGACACCTGCACCGATTAGCCTGGCACGCGGTCGCTTTCCGCGAACACATCGCCTTCCCCGGTAACCAATTGCGGCGGCTGTCCATGGACGTCACCACAGGTTCGGCCGGCATACTACTTGCTCTCTCCACCGCCGCGCACGGCCACCATCCCGTACTGCCCTTCCTCACCAATCAACCCACCCGGCCAACACGCTCGTGAACTCACACTCCAGACCACCAGCCGACACGCATCGGCCGGTGCAGAAAAACACAATGAAAGGAGACAACACATGCAACACATCCTCGACCTGCAGGTACTAAACAGCATAGAAGACCCGGAAGACCTCGACCCTCACCTCCCCCCGCCTAGCACTGCATCGCTCCTGCTTTGCCTATCCACCGCCTCGGTTACTCTTTGCCTCTAAGGGAATCGGCGGCACCGCGGGGCGAGCAACTTGCCCTGACAAGCGGCGCGCTCACAGTCGGCACCCCCGTCGAAACAGCGACACGGGCCGACTGTGCCATTGCCTCCCACACCATTGCCGCCGCAACTGGCACGCGAAAAAAGGAAGCCACACAGCAGCCGGTCATCAACCCGGCTGCTGGTGTGGACAACCGCCCATCGACCAGATAATCACAGTAACTGCGGTGAACCAGCGGCCCCAGCCCGATGATCCCAAGTTCTGGCGCGTGTTCTTCCGCCTCCAAGCCGCGTACCTGTTGCTGTGGTCAGTCGTCGAGCGCTATGCGGCCCTTCGCTATGGACCTGGCCTCCGCCCTGCGAGCGGATCAGGCATCTTGGTGCAGATCATGTCTTCCAAGCTGCTGTGATCGAAGTTGGTGCGGTAGGAAATCAGGTGTACGACGCCCGCAACCCCGCCAACAAGGTGGTGATCCGAGCAGACGGTAGTCGCGCAAGCGATTACTTCTATCAGGTCCGGTCAAACCTCTCCCATCGCGGCAAGACAGCATTTCGAGACGGACAACTCGTATTAAACGCCCTTGTCCAGCCCCACGACGCGATGCGCATCCTGCTGAAGCAACAAATCCCAGCCATCACCGACGAGTGGCAGTGCCCTGAGCCCGAGGGATGGTTGCTCCAACCACGCATCGTGCGCCGAGACCCTCGTGACAGGTAGTTATCTCCATTTGAACTTTAAATTCTGATCGGAAGGTCGACAGTTCGATTCTGAGCACCCCTCTACTCAGTGGTAAACCCACTCCTTGCACGGCGGGTTAGAGGTTTAGGGGGCTGTAAAGGTTGTAGACGGCAATGGCCAACACGACGTGGGCGTCTGGGCTGGGCGGGTTGGTGACGCCGGCCACGGTGAAGGCATCTAGGAAGTTGGTGTCTGGGGAGACTGGGTCTGGTTGTCGGATATGGCGAGAGTGAGTGCGTCGACAACGTCGGCGAGTTGGTGACGTCGGTGGTGGGCTTGATGCTGGCGGTCGGCTCCGACGCCGTGGGCACGGATCCACCGCCAGGCGGCGCGGGCGAGGTCAAGGTCGCGGTTGCGGCGTAGGGCAGGACCGATATGGGCAAGCAAGTGATCGGCGACGGTCGTTGCTGGCAGTAGTGTTCCGGCGCGGATGTCGACGGCGTAACCGTTTAACCCATCGCGGGCAGCCCGCCAGTGTGCTACGCGCAGCAGTTCCGGGTCTGGGGTTGGGCAGGGTTCTCCGGCGGCGATGTCGGCGAGGGCGGTATCGACCAGCGCGCGGATGACGGCCGCGAGGAACACGGTTTCGGTCGTGGTGGTTGCGGCGTCGCTGACCCGAACTTCGAGCGTGGGAACGTGAGTGGAGACCCGAACGTCCCAGTAGAGGCCGCGACGGTCGATGATCGCGCCGGTATCACAGAGTTGACCAACTATGTCGTCGAAATGGTGTGGTGAGTGAAACAGCGGGGGTGGGCCGGCGACGGGCCAACGAGCCCAGGTGATGGTGCGCCAGCTGGCATAGCCAGTGTCTCGCCCCGCCCAGAACGGTGAGTTGGCCCCGATGGCTACCAGGACTGACAGCCACGGCCGCAGGTGGTTGCTTACCTGCAGAGCTAACGCCCGATCGTCGATTCCGACGTGGACATGGCAGGCGCAGACGCTTTGTTCGTCGTCGAGGGCCCGGAAGGTCTCGACACTGGCGGCATAGCGTGCGCCGGTGGTGATGGGCGGCGGAACCATCGCACCCAGCACGGGGGTGCCTGAGGAGATCACCCGCAGGTCGTGGTGGGCCGCGGCGAGCGCGACGGTGCGCCGCATCGAGCGCACCTGCTCGGCGAGCTCAGCCATCGTGTGGTGGGGATCAGAACGTGCCTCCAGTTGGAAACGCGTGATCTCGGTACCGATCCGGTCCCCGAGTTCCAGGGCCGCCTTGGCAATCACCATGTCTGCGCCCGGGTGGACCGCCCGCGTCCGCGGCTCGATGAGAAGGTATTCCTCTTCCACACCGACGGTGAGTCGAGTGTCACCTGTCATGGCGATTATCTGCCGCTTTGGCAAGGCTTGAGTTGGTGTAGGCCCAGTTGCGGTGTGGTGGTGAGGTAGAGACCTTCGACGGCTCGGTCGGGTGATGTGGGCAGCGGGGCCATGTGGCTAGTGCCGTGACCACCCAGGCCGTAAGGATGGTGTCCTTCGACGGGGCGTTGGAGCGCGTCGTACACGGCGTCGACGGTGTGGTCATTGGTGTCGTGCAAGTCTTCCAAACCCGTCACGATGTTAAGAAACGACTCGTGTAGGCGCAGCCGACTCTGGTCACGACGGCTAAGAGTCTGGGCACAGCGGAAGTAGGAGTCGCGGCCGTCGTGGATGCGGTAAAAGGCGGTGACCAGGACCAAGAGGCGTTCGTAGGCGTGGCGGTAGGCGGTGTCGTAAAACCGTTGGGCGGCGGCTTCTAAGACTTCACCCCGACGCGTACTGCCGATGCTTGCCGCGGCCAGCAATCCGCTGAACATGGCCAAGTGCACCCCGGTAGACAGCAAAGGATCGAGGAAGCAGGCAGCGTCACCCGCCAGGAAGTACGCCGGGCCACAGAAGATGTCAGACACATAGGAATAGTCGGTTTCCACTTTGAGGTCGGTGACAAGGGTGGCATCCCGCAGCATTTCCGACAACAGCTCACATGAGGGGATGGCGTGATGATACAAAGCCTCAACGGACCCCGTTGTGCGCTTGCCTTCAGCGAAAGAGCGTTTATCGGTCACCAGGCCGACGCTGAGTGTGTCGTCGTGAAGCGGGATCGCCCAAAACCACCCCTGTTCGGGGTGGGAAAACACGCCAATAGCGCCTTCGGGGGCCTCGGCGAGCGGATACATACCACGCCAATAGCCCCAGACCGCCACATTGCGGAAGACGTCATGGACGCGCCGGCTGCCGAACTGGCGGGCCAACACACCGCTGCGCCCGGAAGCGTCGATCAGATAGTCGAAAGCAATCTCGCCGTGATCCCCGCCTGAGGACCAAGATGCGCTGGCGGCACGGTCGTCGTGAAAACCGATTCTTTGGACGGAGGTATTCTGGCACACTTGCACGCCTTGGTCACCGGCATGCTCAAGCAGCAGCTGGTCGAACTCCGAACGCACTACCTGCAAGCTGTAGTTCGCGGGTCGGCTGGGGTCGTCAAACCGAAGCGGCCATTCCTGCCCGCCCCACCCGTAGAAGGCGCCCATCTTACGTACAAAACCGTGCTTCTCAATAGTGGATCGCGCGCCGAGCAGATCCAACACCGGAAGCAGCGACGGTAACAACGATTCCCCGATATGATAGCGGGGGAAATGAGTTTTCTCTAGCAGTGTCACGTCAACTCCTTGGCGCGCCAGGAGAGTGGCGGCAGTCGAGCCGGCCGGACCACCACCGATCACCAGCACCTCGGCCCATTTGCGCATACGCCTCCACGACCCTTCCTGTAGATGCTGATACCAGGCACTACTAAACAATTTTACGGCGAGAATCACATTGGGCCCATCGCAGGATCATGCTTGCACGGAAACGCTCAAGGTAGTCTCCCGATGGTTCCTTCCTTATCTTACCCCTTTAAGGGTGCCCCCGCTTTATAAGATCCGCAACTTGACAATGTAATGCCATGCGAACAGGTGCCCTTCAATCCAAGCCCCGTTACCCTATGCACAGCAATATTCATCCATGCGAGTGACCTAACCCGAAGATAGGATACACAGCCGTGCCCACCCACAGCCCAAACCGAACCGATCACGACAGACGGCCTCAGCGTCTCCTCTCAAACATCAGGTCCTGCTCGGGACGACTGTGGGCGTGATGAGACCACAATCGACGGACTCGTAATGAGCAGACCCACCCGGCGTCGCGGCCCGGCAAGGCTAGCCTCTCAGGTGAGGTTGATCTCGTATCGGTAGCAAACGGAAGCGCAAGGAACACCACTAATCCACGTTAAACCATGTCCAACTATCATCGCGCCTCACGACTACCAGGACTAACAGCGTTCAACCGTGTTAACCAGCAGACCTGATCCGGATTCGGGACGAAGAGCCCATGAGTCAAATCCCATTACACGCCGCCATTGTATGCGTCGTCGGCTGATCACTACCGGTTAACACGATTAAGACCACGTCATTGAGTAATGCCTAAAGCCACCATTACCAGACCCGCCGATGACATGCCCAAATCCAGGTTGTACAGGATTGCTGTCCTTGTGGGAGCCAATGCTTGCGCAGCATCGTGGGCAACGCTCGGACCAACGCGGCGAACACCGCTCGATCCGCCCAGTCCAGACGAGGCTTCGGGTTGGTTCTGCGGAGCACGGCGAGTTCGTGGCGCAACACCAGCAGTTCGACGTCCTTCGACGCCGACAGGCGACCGAACAACACCAGCAGGTTCGGCAGCCGCACAAAGATCAGATAAAGCAGACGCAACGACACGAGTCACGATCATGCCCCGACGGCTGACCACACCCATCCCTCTGGTCAGGGGCACAAGCAGACTTCTGGAACCACGTTGACATCTGTGAGGCTCAACGTGCAGGGTGTCTCACGGGCGCGAGCCGTACCGGACGTGGCCAGGCTTGTGGCGTCCTGGAAGGCCAGATCCGCTAGGCCGCTCGTGGGGATGCGCCTGCCTGGCCGGAGCTGCGACTTGTCCGCGCCGGGTTGCGACAGAGGGGCAGTGCCTGAGATGACCGCGCTCGAGCAGCAGACTGGCAGCGTCATCCGACCATTCACCGTGCAGATCCGCGAAGAGGCGCTCGACGATCTGCGTCGGCGTCTGGCGGCGACGCGTTGGCCGAGCGCGGAGCTTGTCGGTGACCGGTCGCAGGGTGTGCAGCTGGCCACGATGCAGGCGCTATGCCAGTACTGGGCCAGTGAGTACGAGGGACGGCGGGTCGAATCCCGGCTGAACGCGCTGCCTCAGTTCATCGTTGAGATCGACGGCGTGGACATCCACTTCGTGCACGTCAAGTCCCAGCACCAGGACGCGCTGCCGCTGATCATGACCCACGGCTGGCCGGGCTCGGTCATCGAGATGCTCGACTCCGTCGGCCCGCTGACGAACCCGACCGCGCACGGCGGCAGCGCCGCGGACGCGTTTGACCTCGTGTTGCCGTCACTGCCTGGGTATGGCTTCTCGGGCCAGCCGGCCGAGGTCGGGTGGGACCTGGTGCGGACCGCGCGGGCATGGTCGCAGCTCATGCGCTGGCTTGGCTATGACCGCTACGTGGCCCAGGGCGGTGACGTCGGTGCCGGTGTGACCGACGCGATGGGACGGCTGGGCCCTGAGGGGCTGGTCGGTATCCACACCAACCTGCTCGTGCCGGCGCTCAACGACCCGGCGTCGCTGCCGCGCGACGGGGACGCCGAACGCGCGGCGCTCACCGCGATCAAGACCTTCCAGACGAGCGGGAATGGCTATTTCACGCAGATGGCCACCCGGCCGCAGACTATCGGGTACGCGCTGCTGGACTCGCCGTGCGCTCTGGCCGCCTGGATGCTCGACCACGACACCGACGCCTACTACAAGATCGCCCGCGCGTTCGTCGACGGTCAGCCCTCGGGCAACCTCACCAGGGACCACATCCTCGACAACGTCACGGCCTACTGGCTGACCGGCACCGGCGCCTCGGCGGCCCGGTCGTACTGGGAGGCCTACGGACCGGACGCCCCCTCGGCCGGTAGCCAGCCACTCCCGCCGCCCCGGATCCCGGTCGGCTTTAGCACGTTTCCCGGCGAGATCTGGCGGACGCCACGCAGCTGGGCCGAGAAGTCCTATCCCACGCTCAGCTACTTCGGCGAGGCCGAACGGGGCGGTCACTTCGCTGCCTGGGAGGAACCGGAGCTGTTCGCGGCGCAACTCCGGGCCGCGTTCCGTCCGCTGCGGGAACCGCAGGTCCCCGAGCCCGGTCGCTGACCCTGTGGGTGCCGAACTGGTCATCCACGTCATGCGACCTGGGTGTATTCGTGTATCAACCCGTCGAGCAGATCGCGACGTCGGACGTGAAGCGGGGATGGCGCCGCCGGTGGTGGTAGTGACCTCAGTGGTGCTGCTTGGCTCAGCGCGCGGTGCGGGCGATGGTCGTTGAAGTGCGCCCCGTACTCGGTCAGCACCGCCATCAGATGGCGGCGATTGACGATCAGCATCCGGTCCAGCAATTCTCGGCGGGCAGTTCCGACCCATCGTTGGGCAATCGCATTCGCCCGAGGCGCCCGTACCGCCGCCCAGGCACCGCGGGGCTTTGTGGTGACTCCCAGGACGTGGGCGCGGCGGGTCGCGTGTGCCACGACGAACAGCACAGACAGCCGTTGCAGCAGCAGGGTGTCGACGCAGAAGAAGTCGGTGGCGAGAATGCCGCGGGCTTGCACCTGCAGGAATTGCCGCCAGCTGGGCCCGTCGCGGCGAGGCGCAGGATCCATACCGGCCCGCTTAAGTATCGACCACACCGTGCTGGCCCCGATCTGGTAGCCCAGCCCGGCCAGTTCGCCGTGGATGCGTCGATACCCCCAGCAGGGGTTCTCGCGGCCAGCCGCAGCACCAATCGGCGCAGCTCCGGTGAGGAGCGCCGGCCACCGCGTCGATGACGCCGGGGCTGAGTCCAACGTTGCTTCACCAGATCCCGGTGCCACCGCAAGATCGTGGCCGGGGTGACGATCCGATGCAGTCGGCACGCCGGGGATAGCAACCCGGTCAACGCCGCGAACAGCGCCCGATCCGCCCTGGACAGTCGCGGTCTGTGCACCTGGCGGCGCAACACGGCCACTTCATGGCACAGCACAAGGATTTCCGTGTTCTTGGATTGTGCGCTGCGGGCCAGCAGTCCCAGCCAAGCCAGGATCTGCCGGTAGATCAGATACAGCAGTCGCACCGCCACGACCGACGATCATGCTCCATGACCACCATCTAGCGATGCCGCAGGTCACCGCCGTGGATGACCAATTCGGCACCCACAGGGTTTAGCAGTCAGCAGGCGAGGGCGCTGGGTACCGATGCGGGCCGGGGAATGATCGCCGTGTGCCTGTGTGGGGTCGGCCCGAGCAGCATCTTGAGCGGCACTGTTGCATCGAGCGATCGGCCCACTCGAGCTAGTGTCACCTGCGAACCCAGACCCCCCGACAGGGCTCGGATGCCCTGTTGTCATCGTTCTCCACGGGATTGTGGAGCCTGCATTGCTGCGTTGAGCAGTCGCGAGCACGCCCTTTCGCTCAATGCAACAGTGCTGTTCTGTAACTCCTCAGTGCAGCCTAACTTCGCACTTCGTTCTTGCTTGTAACGTACCATTTCTTTAACCCGACCTTAAGCGTTGCCACGCTCGAAATAAATTAGAATCACGTTTTGGATCTGATTAACTCTTTTCCGTTACCCCTAATAATTGGTTTGTCAACTTGACAGATACGCTCTTCTAGTTATTATCGATCGCGGTCGACCATTCCTTTGGAGTCAACCGCTTCTGGCGTATCAACGAAAGGATCACTCGACATGGTTAGCGCAATACTGTCTGTGATATCCAGCAGCCTTGATACGGTCAACACCGCGATTGGTAGTGTCCTCAGCACCATTGGCGGTATCGCCAGCTGAGACCCGGCGGTGTGATCGAACTTTGAGATAGCTGGCATGGCCGCAACCAGCAGTTTCGGTTTCCTAATTCAGTTTTAAATCCTGGACGGCCGGGCTATCCAGCAGTAAGTATTGGAGTGGCCACTCCCACATTTAATACGCCTTTGGCCGGGGCGATGCCCCAGCCGACAACGACAATTATATTTTAACGACCGCTTCTAACGGCAACGATGGCTAACGAACGCGTACTCGCCCGCATCTTATTACGCGAACCGCTCGCGCAGCCCGGAGTCAACTCGCGTGCGTCTAACCGTTCGATCACTCCGCGCAAGCTGCCATACGAGGTCAACACAAGCCACCGTGTGATGTAGCGGCCGTGTAGCACCGATCCGCATACGACAACAAACAGCTCCAGATAATCTCCAAAGATCTTTCGAGCTAGGGCATCGGCTGCATACTGCGGCACACGGTCTGCCCAGGCCTTACAAGCGAGAGTTCGCTGTGAGCGCACAACCTGACAGCGACCATATTCCCTTGTGCGGATGAGAGCCATCCCCTGTACCCCAGCTGTCCCCGCGCAGTCTCGCTGACCCTTCAGTGTCTCCCCAGTGGAACCTGACGACTTTGAATCTCGGCGGAATCAGCAGTTTGATAACCTAGAAGGGGATCAAGCGGTCGGATGCACGTGTGCAATCTGTGACGAATTCGTCACCGAGTCGACGATGCATAAGTACGGACCAGTGGGAACTCCTCCCGTGACTGGGTGCGACCTGTATGTTTGTAGTTTAGATTGGTACCGTGAGATGAAGCACCGTTACAATACGTTCAAAAGCCTACTCAGCTTATAGGGGGCAGGGATTTCCTATTATAAGGGCAGGAATTTCCTGCGGATCATTGACTTCGTAGATCAGGTGGCACTGTTGCGTTACAGAAATGGGTGAGATGAGCCGCTATCGCGCCACAATTAGATGGCGAGGGCGAGTTCGGCGAAGGCCGTTTCGTCGGCACACCACCGATCACCGGGAACGTGTCGGCAGGGTCGTGCCGCGTCGATCAGCACCGGGGTGAACCGCTGCACCCAACGATAGATGGTCACATGATCGACCTCGATGCCCGTTCCGCCAGCAGCTCCTCGACGTCGCGGTAGGAGAGCCCATAGCGCAAATACCAGCGCTCAGCGATCGTGATCACCTCCGGCGGAAACCGAAATCCAGCAAAGCTTGACCTTGGCGCTGGCGGCCGGGGGCGGCTACGACGCATCAACACAGCCTGCCCGAGCCTCCCATCGATGGACGCAACAGTGCCGCTAGCACCAACCCTAGAATACCGCCGATGAAATATTCTAAGATTCCCTTCTGCCGAGACAATCGCCAAGCCGGCCAATGAGGCACAGATCATAATAAATAGAGCGCATATTAGAGCGATAGTCATGGTCGGCGCGAGCCTGCGCACAGCCGCGCCGACCATGAGCGCGACCAATAACACGTACAACAATGAGGTGTTCGATGGCTCATACAATGTCGTTTGTCCAGGAAAGCCGCGTTGGCGCATAATTCTACCTGACCCTGCGCAGGATACCGCCAACCCCACGACCACGGAGAGAGGATAGTCAATTTTCCATCCTTTAATTAGATTAACCAGAGTGGGCTCCTGCAAAGCCCATTATGCCAATTAGCATGGCCGCGAGGATGAGCGAAGTGCTCCATTCGACATCATGCTCGTGCTGCTTATTCTCTTGCTCTAAACGTTTTCCCCTGGTGGGTTCTGATCCTCCTCGGGCATGCTTGACGATACCACCCACTAAGACCGGCGCCCGTTCTCGTTCGTGTAGTCAGGCCTGATAAGGGCTGCAATCAGGCGTGAGAGGTCGCCCGCAAGGGGGCCGTTAGAGTACTTTGTCTCAGTAGCAGTCAACTCCAGAAACCGCGTCGTAAGCGAGCTGGACGCCCGGCTGGCGCGGCTTACTGGCTCGGCAGGTCTCACGAATGTAGTTGATCTAGTATCGGTACCGAAATGGAAGTGCAAGCAACACCACTGATCCACGTTCAACCGTGTCTAACCATCATCAGGCCCTACGTCTACCAGCACCAACAGCGCTCAACCGTGCCAAACCACAGAACTGATCCGGATTCGGACGAAGAGGCCCTGTCAGTTGTTGCGCTTGTTCGCAAGGAAATTGCAGCGTCTCGCCGGCCCAGCTAAGTTAAGCGATCCGATTGATTGCCCACATCGCCTGCCCAAGCAGTAAATTTAGCTCCGGCGTGAACATATGTTCTCAGAGATATTTCAACGATCAAGAATGCAGGATACAATTACGTGACACTAATGAGTCACGGCAACCGATCGCTCGGCGAGCACGACACATCCGCCGGGTATGCGAGTGACTTTCCGGCTGCCATCTTGCTCTGGAACGGCTTCGAGGGTTTCCGAGCAAGAAGGGTCTGCTTGCAGTACGATAAAGACGATGTTGTGCCCCACATCACTCTTGTCGCCCATCTTTTCAGAAACGGTACTCCACCGTCCGTCTCGATCAGTTACTGGAGTGCTCTGCGTGGGGTAGTATTCACCACCCACATCGGGCCTAGCTACAACCCACAATGTACTTCCGCCTAATCCTGTCACGGTCCCCGTGACGGAAACGTCTGTCCCACCCTCCATCGTAGCGTCCACGCCGGGCTGAAAAATCTCAACCTGCGCGTGCGATGGAGGTGATTGCCTGGCGGGCAGGCTTACAGTGCAACCCATCCTATGGCGAATGCTGTGCCAGCCGTCACAATACAATCAACAGGAGACCAAACACCAACACAAGGCGCCGATTCTTTATGCGCTTGAACCATGATATCATATAGTAAGCGGCCACCAAAACGATGGAGACGCCAAAGGTGATAAGTAAAGTAAGGTACTGGTGCTGAACGGCCAACGTGACGAGTGCGGCCACATTCGCAAGTGTACCAAAAATAGCTATGAAAAAACTTGAGACCGTAGGTTTGGACTTGTTTGCAGATGGGTCGCCAGCCAGCCGCGGCTGCTAACCCGTTGCTCACTCACGTCCACCCCTCCGGCCTCGTGCGGTTGCCTGGTGGATCGCTCTGCGTGCCTCTTGCGTTACTGGATTTGGGTCACACGAGCGCCGCAGCGAGGACGCCAGTGAGCTGTCTTGGTCTCAGCCGACCAGACGGATTCAGATCCTCGCTGCGATCCGACTGCCCCAGATCCATAGTGCCACCAGTTCCGTGTAGTTCCGCCAAACCATCCGACCTGACCGGCTACTGCAAGCACCCAGAAGTCACCATCCGTAGTATTCCAGTAACCGGCAATATTGTGAACTAGCCGGTAGCAATGGAATGGCACTGTTGCATTGAGGCAAAAGCGTCCTCGCCATGGCGCAAAAGCAGCAAAGTAGCCTCCACGATCCTCATGGAGAGGTATGACAAACCGGGCATCCGCCGCCAGCTGCGGGGTGTCTGAGCAGACAGGCGAGACCAGCTCGAGTGGGCCAATCGCTCAAGGCAACAGTGCCGTTCCGGGTGAAAGCAAAGTATCAGATGCCTCGATCGCGACCTGCTGGGCTACCGGCAAGAAGGTCGCCATGGCATTTCGACGTTTAAAAGAAGCGACGAACCGAGCTAGAGAATTGAAGAGTTCCGGCGGGGTGAAATCCGAGATACAAACCCAGCCTAATCGCTATCAGACTCAGGCGTTGATTCGGTTCCCGGTGCCTGCATTGCGCCGCTTGAGCGCGCGACGCTCGTCCTCGCTCAGACCACCCCACACCCCAGCATCCTGCCCTGAAGTCAGCGCCCACTGGAGACACTCAGAACTGACCGGACAGCGCCGACACACAGCCTTCGCCTCGGCGATCTGCAGCAACGCGGGACCGCTGGTCCCTACGGGGAAAAACAGTTCCGGATCCTCATCTCTACAGGCCGCGTGGTCACGCCAGTCCATGGTTCCTTGCTCCTTGCCTATCGAACGAGCGGTATCCCGCGCTGTTTCGCGGTCATCGGTCTTGCGAATACTGCCACGATCTTCACCGCCACTACTGTGAGTAGCAACCCTGTTGCGACGAAGCGAGCAGAACGCGCGCTAAACGGCTGCCGTGACATATGACCGTCGGTTTGAACCGGCCAGCTCAGCGGTCGGTGCTGCCAGGCTGATCAGAGAGCTACAGGACGGTGACGGGCCTGGAGCCGGGCCACGTCACCGGATCAGCTCTTACTTTCCGGACTGGTTGCTCACCCATCGTCGCCGGGCCGAGCAGGCCCTGGTCACCGTGGTCGCGACTGCCTACTTGCTGGGAGTGTCCACCCGGCGAGTGGAGCGGTTGGCTGAGCAGCTGGCGGCCAAGTCGTTGTCGCGGTCGCAGTCAGTGAGATGGCGGCCCACTTGGGTGCCCAGGTGACGATGTTTCGCGAGCGCCCGCTGGATGCAGGCCCGTACAGCTTTGTATGGGCCGATACGCTGACCGTCAAAGTCCGCGAAGACAGCCGCGTGGTCAACGTGCACGCCCTGATCGCCACCGGGGTCAACGCCGACGGACACCGCGAGATCCTGGGCCTAGATGTCACCTCGGCCTAAGGCGGCGCCGGCTGGCTGGCCTTTTGGCGCGGCCTGGTCGCCCGCGGCCTATCCGGCGTGCAACTGGTCACCGCCGATGCCCACCCCAGACTGGTCGCCGCGATCGGCGCAGCACTGCCCCGAGCGACCTGGCAGCGCTGTCGGTCTCACTACCTGCGCGCGTTGCTGACCAAGATGCCCAAATCCGCCCAGCCTCACGTCGCTACCCAGGTCCGCACCATCCTCGACCAAGCCGACGCCGCCGCCGTGCACACCCAGTTCGATCGCGTCGTAGCCGCGTTGCCCGAGTAAATACCCCGACGCGGCCGAGCACCTCGACGCCGCCCGCGAGGATCTGCTGGCCTTGGCGCTGTTGCGTTGACGCGTGCAGGCGTGGCAAGCCTGCGTGGCCTGTGATCAAATAGTGAGGGCGAGTTCGGTGAACGCCGCCAGCAGCGATCGTTTCGGGTGGGTCTCGACACCGAGTTCGTAGTGGCCGCGTCGGAGGTTTTGGATGAACGCGTGGCCGGTGCTGATCACGCGGGCGCAGCGGAGTCGTTTGAGTCCGCGCATCGGCTTCACTCTGGCCTTGAGTCTTCCATGATCGGATTCGAGGGGATTGTTGGCGTATTGCTCCATGACATGGCGCGTGGCGGGCAGCAGCTCGTCGAGCACTCGCGGGTAGGCCGGTGCCTGATCTGTCGTCACCTCGCCGGGTCGTGGGCTGTGCTCGAGGGCGCGGGTGAAGAACCGGCGGGTGGCCGCTAGATCCCGTTTCTGGGATACCAGTACGTCGATGACCTGCCCGAACTGATCGATCGCTCGGTACAGAGAGACCCACTGTCCGGCGACTTTCACCTCTGTCTCGTCCACCAACCACCTATCACCAGGGCAGTGCCGGCAGGGTCGAGCCGCATCAATGAGCAGCGGAGTAAATCGCTGCACCCAGCGATACACCGTGACCTGATCGACCTCGATGCCCCGTTCGGCCAGAAGCTCTTCCACGTCGCGGTAGGACAGTCCGTACCGCAAATACCAGCGCACTGCGATCATGATCGCATCCGGCGGGAACCGGAATCCGGCGAAGCTGGACCGCGGCGCTGGCGGCTGAGAGTGGCGACGACGCATCAACACAGCCTGGCCGAGCCAGTCATCGGTCTACGCAACAGTGCCTCTCGACGGGGTCGTGGGACTGCACCGCTTGGTGCAGTATCCGTGTGACCGCATCGGGAGGAGCAGATAATGACCAAGGTGCTGTTCGTGATCTCGGCGGCAGATCGCTGGACGCTCAACGACGGGACGGTGCATCCCTCGGGTTACTGGGCCGAGGAGGTTGCGGTGCCGCACCG
>JAJPIR010000057.1 GCA_021324675.1 Actinomycetota bacterium | reverse complement strand
TGCCCCGCCCAGGACGCGCTCGACGTTCCACCGCCATGCGCTGCGCCGTAAACGGCCGGTACGAGCCGCTGGCCAAGTCGCGGTTGTGGCGCAGCTCCCGACTGATCATCGAAGCATTGCGACCGATCTCTGCTGCGATCTCCCGCACGCCGTGGCCGGCCCGATGCAGATCCCCGATGCGCACCCGGCGGGTGACGTGCTCAAGGAGCTTGTAGAGGTCAACTTTGCCAGCACTAACGACTTCGGGTGCGCCTTGCAGGCCAGCCAACAACTCGTACGTCAGTAAACCATGCCCCAGTGCCACATCCTCATACGCACGCTCATTCGGAGCTGACGCGGCAAGAACGATCCGACCCTTGCCGGCAATCTGTTCCAACAGATCCGATTCCGACTCAAGATCCCGGGCCTGGACCGGCGCGACGAGTACCTTGGCTCCAAACCCTCCCGAAAAACAGCAGTCAAGAACACAGAGAAGTGTGGCTGCCGGAATCTGATTCAGGAGTTTGGCCAACTCCTCCAATGGTAGCGCCGTATCCGCCAGTCGGGACCGATCCGCATCGTATGGCACCAGCTCGTGCGTGGTACTGCCATGGCCAGAGAAGCTGACGACCACCAAGTCCTCATCGCTGCTGACGTTCGCCAACCGCTGCAACTCAGCAACAATGTTGTTCTTCGTCGCGTCAGCATCAGCTAAGAGAACAGGCTCGCCTCCGAAACCATCAGCGAACAACGCGTACAGGGCAGTCGCGTCACGCACAGCAGATGAGAGAAACCCAATATCAGGAGACCAGTAACGATCAACGCCGATAAAGATGCCATGAAATTTCATGCCTACGCGTTGTCTCCCATTTGGTTATATACCGATTCGCAATGCCTTACGTGGTGATAACTGTGGAATCCAAAGCGTATCTGGTTGCCCAAACAGCAACTCTCGTGCATATTGCGCTTGCCCACTGAGTAACGTATTGCTGTATCCCGCGTCCGTGAGTTGACGGGCATATGCGATGTAGCTTCCGAACGCCTGGGGAGCAGCAGGGTTCACCCCACGTGATTCGTACACCCAGGCTCCGTCAACCAATCGGACAAACGCAATCCGGTGCATTCGGGCATACTCAAGTGCCCCGCGCTGGAAGCCGCTCGCAGCCACCACGACGCCCTTGTGAGCACCGGTCGATCGCAGCTTATCGTTGAGTACCTGCACGTCTTCGCGCTTGACCGCAGAAGCGTGCCGCTTGCACTCAAAAAGCATCAGGAAGTCGGCGCCCAGCAGCCTGAACCGCACTGTCACATCGATGACGTACGTGCCATCCACGCCCTCTACCGGGTCGAGATGCTGGACCTGCCAGTCGGTGACCTCGTGGCCAGCAGACTGGACTAGGGCAGCCACAACACGCTCATACTCGGCCGGGGTCAACGCGAACGTCGGCCAACGATCTGTGCCGTCCTCCAGCGCTGCCACCGCGACTCCTCATGATCGAACCCGTTGTGCGACCTCATTATCTCGTGGCACCGCTGCAGTCCTGACACCACCACGCTCCCCGTTCCACTACAACCGGGACAGGCAGTCCACCCACGGCATGTAGAAGCAGCCGCGTCCCTAACCAGTGAGTTGGGAGTTCTTGGCGGCGCACCCAACACCGATATCGCCATCCCTGCACCCATGGACACGACAAGGTGGTGCCCGTTGAGCCGATCCCGCTCCAGGTGTGGCAGCCGGGGAGAGATTGCGATCGTATTACAATACATGTATTGTAATACGCTATGGGTCGCAGGTCGACGTCGAGCGAGGACCGAGAACACGGCCGTCGGCTTGGCATCCTCATCGCCGCCCGGCGCCGAGAGCGACAACGGTCAGCCCCGGATCTTGCGCGAGAGTCGTCGGTGGCTATCGACACCGTTCGCAGCCTGGAGAACGGACGTGTGGCGACGCCGACATTCCTAACGATTGCCCGTCTCGCCGACGCCCTTGGCCTAAGCCTTGACGAACTGCATGCACGTGCGCTGCAAGATAGCGGTCCCACTGCGCGGCGGTTTCAGTGAAGCCCGGCTTGCGTCGCGCCCATGCCAGTGTTCCGCGGGATGATCAGGCAAGTGTGGCTGACGGGGGTGGGAGCCATGACCGGCGTTACAGAGACGTTCACGGCTGCCGCACGGGCAGCATCACGTACCGTAGGGAGCGACGATGTGCGGCGAACGCTCATGCCAATCATGGGAACCGAGGCGTTGATCTGCTACCAGTTCGATGACGGCGAGCACGCGCGTCGGCGACGGACTGGGGCGGGGGCGATCTCGTCGGCGGATGTCTTGGAGTTGCTGCTCGATCTCCCGATCGCCATGCCTGTACCGGTGGCGTCCCTGACTCGTAGGGAATGTGCGGCGTTGAGGCTGGCGCCCTGCGATGCGGTATCAGTGTGTGATGGTCAGGCGACTCGGCATGCGGTGGCGCCGGTGACCGTAAAACTTGCTCTGGTCGCTGCACGTACTTGGCGGGACGGGTTGGCGGTGGCGGGGCGGTTCACGCCGTTCTGCGCCCGGGCGATGCTGCTCCGTCGACGTCCGGCGGACCTAGCTGACGTGCAGCTACAGGCGGGATTCTACGGGGTTGGTGTGATCGTTGTGGATGATCAGTCGACGGAGGTGTTGGTCGAGCCCGCGCCGTTCCAGCGGCTTCGATTCACCGCTGCGGGTTGGCGGTTCCTGGAGGATGTCTACCAGCTGGTTCGGTAGGTCAGCTGTTGTCCGCTTCTCCGGCGAGGGGGAGGGTCGCGAGCATTTTCAACGCCGGAGATGGCTTGAAGGCGTCCTTCTGGCGCAGCCGCACGTTCTCCTGCTCGTGCGCATCGAGGGCGGCTTTGCAGAAGCCGCGCCACCACCGCTGCCGTTCGATGCCGGTGGTGTGGTTGAACAGGTCGGACAACCAGCGAGTCCACACTGCGGCGTTGTGCGCGTGGGCATCGGCCCGGACTTCGCCGCTGAGGCTGTCGAAGCGGTCCAGAGACGTCCCATCGCAGACGAGGCAGTCGCAGCGTGGCGCCGGGGTATTGGCGTACTTCTGAGCGATGATCCGTCCTCGGGTATAGCGCATCATCGACGGGAGCAGCACCGCTGGGGTGTGCGCCATTGGGTTGTCCGCATTGGGTTTCTCGTCGGCGGGGATGAGGTGCCGCAGCGATCCGCCGGCCCCGATGGCGGCGAACATGCCGCCATGGGCGAGGCAGTCGAACGCAGCCGGAACGTCGGTGCGCCAGAGTCCCACGTTCGTCGTCTCGGCCAGCAGGCGCCGGAAATTCGCAGTGGCCGCAGCGACATCGAAGGGATTCTTCTGGGCGCCGAACATAATGGCCTTCGGGTGTGGGATGCGCTGTAGGCCGGCGATTAGCTGTGGCAGGTATTGCTTCTGGGTGAGCCAGGGCAGAGCCACCGGGACCGCGACGATGACGTCATCGCGCTCGATCGCCTGGGCGTGGCGGACCAGGGCCTTAAAGACGGCCGAGTCCCCTGCCTGGACATAGCGAGACGATGTGATGGCTGCTGCTGCGTGACATTGGCGTTGACCTTGCAACACAGCATCCAGATCGCTACCGAAAAGCGCACCATCGCATTCGGGCAGGGCGAAGGGTTCGTCGGCAGTTGCCACCTGGTTGTAGGCGGCGAGGTCACTCAACAGCATGCTGGTGGACTGCCGCGAGAGGGCATCGACCTTTGCGTTGCTGCCCTTTCCGCACAGGACCAGCCCGCTCCGGTCGTCCGCCAGGAACGGCGGCACCTGGTGGATGAACTTGGGGTTGTCCAGCAGAAAAATCCGGCCGGTCACCGCGGCGGTGGCCGACGTGGTGAGCCGTTGGCCCGTGCCGGGGAGCGCGGATGGCTCAGTCATGGCGTCACCTCGACGTGGGAAGCGTCGGTTGAGTCGTCGTTACAGAGGTAGAGGCACATGAATTCGTCCGTCAGTAGACCGGCGGCGTCGGCGAGTTGTTCGACGTGGTACCCCTCGTAGTCGCGGAGGTGGGCAACCAGCGCGAGAATGGACCGAGGATTTTCGCGGACCAGATCGCCCGGTTCCTGTGTGCGGTACCCGAGCGCGGACATCTCGACCATCAGGTTGCGGTACTGCCAATCGCTGATAGCGCCGAGCGTGGACGCGCGCCGGAGCAGGGCCGCCATCGACACCCCCCAGCGGTGCTTCAGGTCGAGCAGGCGCGGAAGGTCCAGCCGACCTTGCTTCAGCTCGCCCCGGATGGTGTCGGCAGGCAGCAAGAACTCGCTGGCGAATTCGTCGGCCTGCCGCTCCTGGACTGCGGTGACACCTGGCTCGTCGTGCATGATCACGTGGCCAAGCTCGTGCGCGAGGCTCCACCTGAATCGGTCGGCGGGCGCGTGCGCATTGATCAGAAAGAGCGGCGGCTCACCATCGATCCATTGGGTGACCGCGTCCAGCTCGCGCGAGCCCAGGTCGCGGACCAGCACCAACCCGCCGGCATCCTCAATGAGACGGACCAGGTGCGGCACCGCGCCAGGTGTTAGTCCCCACTCGCGTCGAAGCGCGACAGCCGCGTCGGATGCGGTATCGAAGTCGTCCACCGCGATCCGGTGGAACCGGTGATGGTGCTGGGTGCCTCCCAGGGCGAGCAGGGCACACGTTTGCATCCGCGCCAGCGCCAACTCGGCGTGGATGCGCCGCAGCGCCGGCGCGCCGAGCGAAGCGCGTTTGCGGTGGTGAACCAGACCGACGCCGACGCCGTGGAGTTGGGGATCGGTGCACAGCACTGCAACCGGGTAACCCAGCGCGGTCGCATACAACGACAACCTGGCTCCGGTGACCTCAAGTCGCCCCGCCTCGGCCTTGCTGATGTACCCCTGCGACACCGGAGTGCCGCCCGGCTGCCGCGTCATGACCTGAGCTAGCTCAGCTTGCGTCATGCCGCGCGACTCCCGGGCAAGGATCAGCATGGCGGCGTGGGCCACTGCGTCCCCTTCCACGCCACCTCCCATCGAGCACTCCATCACCACCGAAGATAGCTCCATCAGCCAACACCGTCAATCGACCTCAAAATATTCCTCATCGATTTGACTCTGATGTTGCCCGGGTCGTAGTGTGCGGTTTCTCGGTGCCGTCCCTGTCGCATCGAGGACAGCACGTTTGCGGCGCCTACCCATCGGCCCAGGTCGTGGCGGCAAGGAGCGGTGAGTTGTATCTGAGTCAGCTCGACGTCGAGGGCTTCCGGTCGCTGTCGCGGGTGTCAGTCACCCTGGGCCGTGACGTGTCAGTACTCGTCGGGGAGAACAGCGGCGGCAAGTCCAACGTGATCGACGCATTGCGGCTGGTGACCGACCCGATCGATGGACGCCGCAATCTGTATCTCGACCGCGACGACGTTTTCCGTGATTCAGGCCAGGGGCAGGTGACGTTGCGGGCGACCTTCACCGGGTCGACCGAGGATCTGGCGCCCTACCAGCACGCGGCCAGCGCGGAGCTGGATCGGCTGCTGTACACCCTGTGCTACACGCCGCCGGGGGCCGGACAGATGCGCGGGCAGGTCGACTGGGTGGCCGGCAGCGGCGCCGACCCGTGTGACCCGCAGCCACGGGGCCGGGACCGGCTGCGGCACGTGTACCTTCCGCCGTTGCGTGACGCGGCCCGTGATCTCGGATCCGGCGCTGGCGCCCGGATCCAGGCCATCCTAGACAACCTGCTCACCAGCCCGGAACCTGTCTGTGATGCCGCCGGAGTCGCGATCGACGAGGCCAGACTGCTCGACTTCGTGCGAAGCCGGTTCGGCGAGGTGGAGGCCCACCCGGTGATCGCCGCTGCAACCGGCCGGATTGGCACCCGGTTATCCCGATTGACCAGTGGTGCGTACGAGCAGTGCACCGGATTGGGGTTCGCCGCCACGTCGGTGCAGGCCCTGGCCCGTGGGCTGCGCGTGCGGATGGCCGACGCCGGGCTGGTGCCGCGCGAGATCGCCGAGTCCGGGATGGGCTACGCCAACCTGCTGTTCATCGCGACCGTGCTGGCCCAGCTTGAGGCGGCCCGGGAGGCGGACCTGACGCTGCTGCTGGTGGAGGAGCCCGAGGCGCATCTGCACCCGCCACTGCAGGCCTTGCTGCTGGACTACCTGCGTGACGCGGCCGCAGCTAGCCGGATCACGCCCCTGACGGGTCGGTGGCGGGGCTACCTCCAGGTCGTGATCACCAGCCACGCGCCGTCGCTCGCCGCGTCCGCTGACGTGACCGACCTGGTGGTACTGCAACGGCAGACCATCGCACTGCCGACATCCGCTACAGCGGCGCCGTCGGTCACCGACGACCCGACTGCCCCCACCAACGCGGACCTGGTCAGGTACAAGACCGCTGCGATCAACATCGCGGCGCTCGGCCTATCCGACACCGATCGGCGCAAGCTCAACCGTTACCTCAACGCGACCCGCAGCGCGATGCTGTTCAGCCCCCGGGTGATGCTCGTGGAAGGTATCGCCGAGGCGCTCATGCTGCCGCCCATGGCAAACGCCCTATTCCCGGCCGACTCGATCGAACGGGCCCGGTTCGTGGGCACCGTGCTGGTACCAATCGATGGTGTGGACTTCGCCCCCTACCTGCGACTGCTGCTCACCGCAACCGACGGCCGACGGATCGGTCAACGGGTTGCGGTGATCACCGACGCGGACCTCCAGAATCCGCACCGTTCGGGGGCGGCGCGCATCGTCGAACTCTTCGGACTGATCAACACGTTGGGTGCTGCGGAGTACGCCACCGTGTTCGCCGCGACCACCACCCTCGAACCGGAACTGCTGGTCGCCGGCAACGACACCGCGGTGTGGGCGGCCTGGGCCGCCCAGCAGCCCAAGGCGTGGAAAACTGCGAAGACCGCCGTTGACACCACCGGCCCCGATGGCCGGGCAGCAGCATTCGCGACCAAGCTCAAGGACGCCAACCTGCGCAAGGGCGACTTCGCGCAGAACCTCCTCGATGCCGCAGAGACCATGGGCGCTCCGCTGCGAGTCCCGGAATACCTGGATAAGGCGCTGCGATGGCTCGTCGCCAGCCCGACCTCGGTTCCGGGCGCATGAACCCCTCCGACCTCGCCGCCGCCCGCGGACAGGCATACGCGGCTCAGCAGCAGGTGGTCATCGCAGACCCGTCGTTCATCACGATCGCCTGCCCCGGCGCAGGCAAAACGCGGGTGATCGTCGACCGACACCTCAGCCGTGCCGTGCCCGTCCGACAGGGCCGTGCCATCACCTCGTTCACCCGCGTGGCGGCCGCCGAGGTCCACCGCCGCTGCATGGCGGCAGACCGATTCGACCTCATCGACCACCCACACTTCATCGGGACCCTCGACACCTTCCTGTGGCTGCACCTGGTCCGCCCATTTCTGCCGCCCGACAGAATTTGGCGGCGGCTAGAGTCCTGGCGCGACGCGCCGGCCAGCTCCGCAGCGTTTGTCTGCGGCCAGACCTACCACCTCGCCGACGCCGACTTCACCTATGACCCGGAAACGGGCAACTGGTCGGTACGCCCCACCGGCCCCGCCCGCTGGAGCCGACTACCCGGCGACTGGGCCCAGAGAGCCAGCCGCACCCGAGCCAATTTAGAACGCGCCGGATACCTCACCGGGGCCGAACTCCGCGCCCACGCCTGCCGCAACCTGGCAGCCCACACCGCCACGCTTGGCCCACTGCTGACCGCCAAGTACGCCGAACTGGTAGTCGACGAGGCACAGGACTGCTCCATCGCCGACTTGTACATCCTCAGCAAGCTCCACCACGCCGGCCTACCCCTAGTCGTCGTCGCCGACCCCGACCAAGCCATCTACGCCTTCCGCGGCGCCACCACCGACGCATTGAACAGCCTCGCCGGGCGATTGGACCGCCACGACCTGACCCATAACTGGCGCAGCACCACCGTCATCTGTACCGTCGCCGCGACATTGCGCAACGATCCCGCCCGCCGCATCCCCGACACCGCAGTCGCCGACCACCACGACGCACCCCACCCGGTACTCATCTACACCGGCAGCAACCGGGACACGATCACGGCTGACTTCATCGACTACGCCGCCAAGCTCAACATCAGCTCCAGCCGCTGCCTAGTCCTCGCCCATGCCCAAACCACCCTGCCCAAGACCTACACCGGCGCGGCCACGCCCCCGTCGCCGAAAGCGGCGGCGCTGGCCTGGGCCGTCGGCATCATCACCGAATACCCAGCCGCACCGACCCGAGTCCACAATCGAGCCCGCGACGTTCTCATTCGTACTGTGCTGCGCTGGTGGTACGCCGATGCCGACGACCACACCCCGGTAGAAAGTCTTGCCGCACACAACGTTGACCCGGCAGCGTTCGAACGGCTACTGCACCGCATTGCCGCCGCCATGCCCTCACTCGACCAGCCGATGAGCACCTGGGTACCCGCCGCTGCCGCGGTGCTCAACCAGCACCCACCCACCGACACAGGGACAAGGACCACAAACCGGCTGATCTGCCCCACCGCGCAAGCCAACCGCACCGCGCGTTCCGTGACCGGACTACCACCGACAGCCGCCAACAGCGCCCGACCCCGGCTGAGCACCATCCACCAGGTCAAGGGTGATCAAGCCGAGGCAGTCCTGTTGTTCATACCCCCCGGATCGGTCACCGACCGCACCCTAACCGCCTGGCTGGCCGGCAGTGCGTCCGAACCCGAAGTCGCGGAGGCGCTGCGGGTAATGTACGTAGCCGTCACCCGCGCCCGACGACTTCTCGGCCTTGCCGTTCCCGCCTCTGACCAAGAGCGACTCCTGGCCCACCTCCACCATCACACCATCCCAACCGAACTACGATAGGCACATCGGGCACCCCGGCTATCCACCCACGCCGCATCCACACTTCCAGGTCCATCCGCCTATGCGGCCGGGCGTCGGCTCGGGTGTTCGGCGTCATTGGGCACCGCGGCCAAGACGGTGGCGACGCCGCGCAACGTCAACGGTGGCGGAGATCAGCAGCTCATGACGGGTGCGCGTTCGTGCCGATGCTGTACGAACCGCGCCGGGGGCGCTATACCGCAGCTCAGAGACTTGCTACGGGGATGACACATGATCAACCCCACGTTTACCCCACGGTTTGATTCGGCCCGAGCCCGTCCAACGCAACCGCCGCAGCGGCTCCCGTCATTTGCCGAGACATGGAGACATCCTGCGTCATGGAGATCCGTTCGTGACTAGATAGTCGGCGATCTCCCGCGCCGAGAGCCCTGCCTGATCCAATCGAGTGGCGACAAGGTGCCGGAACGCGTGCGGGTGCAGACCCTCCCATGATGTCTTCCGCACGACATCCCGGAGCCTCGCCCGGGTATTGTCCGGATCCCGCACAGTCAGCCGAGTGGATGAAAAGATCCACTCACTGAGGGCGTCAGCGTGTCTGCGCAGGAACAAGTCCAATACCCAGCGCGGAGGATGGATCGTGCGCATGCCCGCCTTGGACTTTGTGTGCGGCTGAACGATCAGTCCCTCCCCCGGCACCCGGATCACCGTTCCCTCGATGCTCAGTGTTCCGGCTTCCGCATCGACCTTCGTCCAATCGAGCGCAAGCAGCTCGCCGATTCGGCATCCGAGCCCGGATAGCACGTCCACAAGGTCGATAAGATCGTGCTTCTGCGCGTCGGGCGAAGCACGGAGGTACTTTGCGTAGCCCGGCCAGGCTCTCCTCGGTCAGCTGGAGAGTCCGTGACTGTTTCTTCTTCCGGGACGGGCTCACCTCGCGCACTGGGTTGGCGTCGAGTGCGTCGTGGAGGACGGCCAGACCAAAGATGCCGGATAGTACGATCTTGGAATGTCGCGCGCGTTCCGGGCCGCGCCGCTCGCGAATCTCCCGGATTACTCTGTCCACAACGGACACGCGAACGTCTTCGATTCGCAGCTCGCCAATCGGACCGGCAAGGCACCGATGCCAGGTGTCACGGTAGGTGAGCTTGGTCTGGACCCCGACTGTTGCCGCGCGTGCGCTGTTTCGACCGTACAGCTACCAAAATGTACTTCCTTTGCTTGACGTTAGCTTCTCGGTAGATCACCACAGCCTAATTAGGCGGGCATCGACAAGATACATCTGCTGAATTGGCTCACGATTAAGGCCAAGGTTGCAACTTTGCATGGTAATCCTCCCGGGCACCATCTGAATCATGTAATCCAAGCCCGGCCGCACACCAAAAGATCATTGGTTTACAGTCTGTACCCTTACACGGCGGTCCACCCAACGCGTCGTGCCACACGCGTGCCACAAGCCGGGGTCACTAGCGGTCAACAGCGGTCACTCCTGACCAGGACTGGCCGCAGGTCAAGCATTGCACCAGCGCATCATTTGAGGGTTCCCAAGCTCTTGATAAATACATGCGCCTCCGGCGGTCCTCGGCTCTGGGATGATCTCAGGAGCGTCTGACGGGGGCACGCACGCTAACCACACGCATCCATTTTCGCCCCAGCAACTGATTGGATCTTGACTGTCAGGCGCGGTTCGAGCGTCACTGTGGATCCACAGCCGACGTGGCACGATCAGTACATGATCCCTGGCTTGCCAGTATTCATGCTGCCCGAAGGCGTTGTTCTGCTCGATGTCCGCGAAGACGACGAGTGGACCGCGGGACACGCACCGCAGGCGATTCATGTCCCGATGGGACAAGTGTCGCAGAGGGTCAAGGAGATCGCCGCCGCGTTCCCCGAACCTCCGGTGTACGTGGTGTGCCGCTCGGGGGTGCGCTCTGCTCAGATCACTGCCTATCTGGTGGGGATAGGGCTAGACGCAGTGAACGTCGAGGGTGGGATGGAATCCTGGGTCGCCGATGGCCGTGGGCTGGTGGCCGAGACGAACGTGCCGCCGCACGTGCTGTAGGGGGCATTGGCAGTTGCATTCAGGCGAAGGGCGTCCTCGCCATCGCTCAATGACGCAAATCAGGCTGCACAGGCGCGGGAGAGAACCATAACAAACCGGGCATCCGAGAGGGGCTGAGTGGCTTCGGCGGATAGGTGCGACCAGCTCGGGAGGGCCGATCGCCCAGTGTAATAGTGCCCTCCAGTTGGAGCGCCAACCCTAGACCTGCTCGGAGACAAGCTCGCCGACGCAACGGGATAACCGCTCCCCGCTCCGTCCATCCTGCGGCAGGCCAGGAGCCCGCATGCCATTACGGGGGTAGCCAACCATCGCAGCCGACCACTGCGCCGGTCCCGGCTGGTTGCCGCGCGGCGAGTGACTTGCGTGATCCCAGGGTAGTCCCGGGCCATGGGGTCATTGAGCTCGCCGGTGCTGCTCGGGCTGTTCTTGGCGAGCGCGGGAGTTATCTGGTTTGCCGGGGTCAAGCTGTCGGACAACACCGACGTGCTCGCCGAGCGGTTGCACCTAGGCAGCGCATTGGGTGGGCTGATCCTGCTGGCGATCGCCACCAACTTGCCGGAGATCGCGATCACGGGCAGTGCCGCGCTGGCTGGCCAGCTTGATGTCGCGGTCGGCAACATTCTCGGCGGGATCGCGATCCAGACAGTGGTGCTGGTCGCCCTGGATGGTGCCGGGGTGCGGCCCCGGGCACCGCTGACCCGGCTGGCGGCCAGCCTCATGCTGGTGTTGGAGGGGGCTTTGGTGGTGATCATCCTGGCGGTGGTCGTGATGGGCACCCAGCTGTCGCCGACCCTCGTCTTTGCCCGGCTGGCCCCGGCGTCGGTGGTTATCGCCGCGCTATGGGTCGTTGGGCTGGTCTTGCTCAACCGTGCCGGTAAGGGCCTGCCCTGGCGCGAAGGCGGCGACGCGCCGGATAGCCAACCTGAGCCGCGAGGGCACTCCCGTGGCAAGAAGGAAAAGGCGGCCAGCGACCAGGGCATCAGCACACCCCGTGCCGCAGTGATCTTCGGTGTTGCGGCGATCGCGACACTAATCGCAGGGGTGGTCATCGAGCGCAGCGGCGAGGAATTCTTCCGACGCCTGGGCCTCAGCGGGATCATCTTTGGTGCCACCGTGCTCGCCGCGGCCACGTCGCTGCCCGAGCTGAGCACCGGGCTGACCTCCACCCGGCTGGGTGACTACAAGCTGGCGATCAGCGACATCTTCGGCGGCAACGCGTTCCTGCCCGTGCTGTTTTTGCTGGCCACCCTGCTGTCCGGTAAACCGGTGCTGCCCACCGCACACAACACCGACATCTACCTCACCGCCCTAGGGATTGTCCTCACGATCGTGTTCATGGTCGGGTTGATCTTCCGCCCACACCGCCAGTACCTGCGGATGGGTCTCGACAGCATCGCCGTGCTCATCATTTACCTGGTCGGCATCGTGGGCTTGGCCACAATCGGAGGCTAGCGTGTTGTGGCTGATCGGTAGTGGGCCGGTGCTGCTGCACACCGTGGTCAAGTCGGTCCTGCTGCTTGTCACCGCGGTCGTCGGGTTTCGCCTCGGAGAGCGGCGCACCCTCGCTGAGCTCGCTGCGTCCGACTTCGTGGCGGTAATCAGTGTCGGGGCGATCATCGGCCGGACCGCCACCGCGGCTGACTCGGCATTCCTCACCGGAGCGATCACCTTGGCCACGATCCTGCTGACCCATCGCCTCATTACCCGACTGCGCTACCGCCCGACATTCGCGCGGCTGGTCGACCAACAGCTGCGACTGCTCGTAGTCGACGGCGAGCTACGCCACGACGAACTACGCAAGACCGGGCTCACCGAGGCCGACGTGCTCGCCGTACTCCGCCAGTGCGGCGAAGCGCCAGCCGACGGCGAGCCACTCGCCACCGCACTGCAGACCGCTTGCCGCCGAGGCAACACAGACGCCCACCGGGCTACTAGCGATGGCTAACGGGATCCGCACTCTAAGTGCCATGCAGGCAGGGCCGATGTGCCCACGGGCGCTCAACTGAACGATCTCAGACGGACGATCACGCACGACATCACCCCGTGATCATCAGCAGTAAGTCGTCAGTGAGAGCAACGCAATTAGTCAGCACGAGCCGACCTGTACCAATAACTAGCCGCGGCTCAGCGCACGCAACGACACTCCCTGACTGTCAAGGATCCCGTTCGATTCGTTCCGCAGCTCATCTTACGGCCGCATACCACTGTGATGAATTCCGTACCATCGCCATGCCCCAATAAAACATTTTTCTGGTGTGCTACTCCAGCACCTCCCAAACGCGACCACCGACACCTGAGGGAGAACGGTTCCTGCTACGCCGAACATTCTACTCTGCCCATTCTGGGCGAGTTGGACTGGCGGCAGTGATTAGCGCGTGGAATCGCTGGGTGCTCGGCGCGGTGCTGAAGTGATCGTCCAGTCGGATGTGTTGCTGCTCATCATGGTGAGCAAAGTCGGGGATCTCGTGGTCTCCTCCGCGGCTAGCCCTCATATCCACACGGTGAACGCCGCAGCGAGGCCCTCTGCGTCCCGTCGCTCCGCACTCATGTCGGGCGATCAAGAAGGCCATCTTGTGATCATCTCCACGCTTTACCTACCTGAAATAACCGTCAACGTCCGGTACCAGTGCGTACTGTTGAGAAGTGTCTGCGCTGGCCAGACGAACTCTTCGGTCATGACCGGCACTGTTCGGTAGTGGGTCCTGCTAATCGCTAGGCCGCAGGTTCGAATCCTGCCGGGGGCGCTGCGCCGCCGGTCCGAGCTGGTTCACCGCAGCCGCTCCCGTCCGCTGCCGCGACAAGTCGGCATGCTGCGTCAGGGAGCTCCGGCTCTAGCACCTCACGGCGCAGCGCCGGAAAGTTTACCGCAGTGGAATTCCTGGATCTGTCGCTAGGCGAGAACACTGGCCAACACGTGGATTTCCGGGTGGGGTTTACCCCACTCGGAAATGGGGGCGTGCTCCGCACATCAGAGGGGTTACCCGATGGCAGCCCAGCCGCCTGGAGCGCAGCCTTATCACATCTTGTCACGGCGCAGGATGTGTAGGGCACACAGGGAGAGATCGATGTTAATCAGCGACATTTTCACCGGCGGACTCCGTGGTCTTGGTGACCATGACCACGACCACGACCGTCATCGCCACCATCGGCATCACCACCGGCACTGGTGGGATGGATACCGCTGGCGAGACGACGACTGGGATGACTAGATCAACCAGTTGACGCGTTAAAGGGGACCCAACAGGCGGGTTCCCTTTAACCGCGCGGACAGCGGGCAAAAATTATCCTAGCTCCTAACCATTTGACGCCAACATCACACACATCCATCGAATCTTTATGGAGCTTGTTGCTCTCCCGCCCAGCCGCCCCCTGCCGCTTAGGCTCACGACTTGCCGAACAAGCAGGTACACCGTGGGATGAGGGCGGGCTCCGCTTCAATCTATGGCGCACACTGCAACGCGGTCGGTCCCTGCCGCCACTGGCGCACCTGGGCAGCACCATACGCGGGCACGAAGATCCTGGCCGGTTACCGGTACCCGCTGTTAGTACACCTTCAGATACGTGAAGCTGACGCTGTTGCTCTTCTCGCCGTCATCCGCGACGGTCACCTCTACCGTGCCGGAGCCTTCCGGAACGCTGGCCTCGATGTTCCCGGTACCACTGACCTTGAACGGCACCGACTGGTCTCCGAAGTAGAGGGTCTCCGCCGCGTCCAAACCCTCGCCTTTGATCATTACCGGGGTGTCGGGCAGCGCCGAGTTCGGAGTGACACTCTCGATCTTCATAACGCTCCTTCCAGGGTTGAATGGTCAGGTGCATAGGGAGTACCCACT
>JAJPIR010000240.1 GCA_021324675.1 Actinomycetota bacterium | reverse complement strand
GCCGCCAAGGCAGCCCAGCGGGCAGCCGATGCCGAGCGGAAGTACGACCGCTCGATGCTGGCCGACATGCTCGCCCGGGAAAAGCAGCAGGACCTGTCCCGCCACGCGGCATCCGCGGCCCCCGCCTCCCCGGTGACGCCGGTGAAGACGCACACAGTGGCTGCTCCTCCCGCCGCGGCGAAGACCTCGGCAAGCGCCCAGCCCGAACCAGTTGAGAGCCCGCTGCACGAAGCACCCAGTGCGCTCGGCGCACCGCTGGCGGCTACTCCGGCTCGGGCGGCTCGCCGGGCCACCACGCCGGCCAGCCGCGCCACCACCGGTCGTGGCGCGTCCAGCCGTTCCACGGGCGGGCGCGCCTCCACCGGGGGCTGATCCACCACACACGATCCGCTACACAGCGCCCACCCGGCATAACCACGCGATCACGGTGCCGGGTGGGCAGCCACCATATTTTTGGCTGTGAGGTTGCCGACCGCGGTTGTGCGGGTAGCAGTTGGAGCTCAGTACGCCCGGATCGGCCAGCGGCTGGCCGGCATCACTCCCCCGTGGAGCCAGTCGACGCGTGAGCGGCACGGCGGCGATGCCCGCCCGATCGCCTCGGGGCGCCTCGGATGCCCGGTCGAGTTCGGTGAGAATGCTCAGGTCGTCGACAACGTCGAGGGCATCGTGGTCGGACACGGCCGCGCGCGGTAGCCCCGCCGACGCCCCAGCGCTTGCCCCACTATCACCGGGATCATCGGCCGCACCGGGCGGCGCCCTCGGACTGTCAGCGCCGACCGCGGCTTCTGGCGAGGCCGCAACACCCAGGTGCACGAGCTGGGCGGGCGCACCGTGGGTCATCCCCCGCACGGGCCGACCCGGCAAAGCCCGACAGCCCCGCGCAGGCAGCCGAACATTCCGACTGCGCATTCCGATGAGCCATCACATGGATAACGGTCAGGGATGTCCCCCGTTCCGATCCGGCGCTCAAGGGGCGATACGGATGGGACCGGGCCTGTGTCTTGATGACCTCGACGGAGCCCGAACTTGGACCGGACACGGAAGTGGTGGCCCACAATCTCGTCGAGATCGCGCCCCTCAGCGCCCGATCCATCCCGACCGCGAAGATCAACGATGCACCGCAACGACCGATCGAACCCAGCCCAGCCCGGCCACCTCGCACCGCCTTTTCGGGCCAGCGTAGCGAGCACGGCTAGCCATGGGGGCCGATGCGGGCCATCTGGTCAGGACAGTAGGCGCCCACTGATGCACCGACCGCGGTCGAGACATCGTCGACCGTGTAGGGCTTTCCTGTGCTGACCAACGCGATCTGGTCAGGATTGACGCCGCGGTGCAGCTGGTCGCACAACAAGTGGCCGGTCTTGATCAGTGAGTCGTCGCTGGTGGGGACGAAGTCTGGTTGCTGACGAACAGTCTTGAGGTAGCCGACATCCGCGGAGGATCGTTGCGGAGTCACGGCCGGGGCCGGCAGTGTTGTGGCCAGCACATGGTGGCTAAGCAGGGCGGCTCCGACGACGACTGCGACCGCCGCTATACCGGCGACTACCGCGTTGAGCGACGCGGGGCGTGCCACTGATATTGATTCGGAGGGGTCTGCTTCTCGCGGGCTAGGGATCACTCCCGGCGGTTGCGGCCTCAGAGGGTCAATCCGTGTGGTGATTTTCTGAGATTTCTCACCGGTCACGGCGCACCCCTTTGTTCCCCACAGTGACATCTGGTAGTTGCTGTGAATATCTTGCGTTCACTTTGCGTCACCAGCGACCCTAGAGTAGCGGGTGGCCCCGCGGTGTTGCCTGGGCCATCGGAGTGGCTTTCCGTCCGTGCTGGCTCTCGGTGAACACGCTGGGAAGAATGCTCGGAGACCGATTCATCATGTCCGGTGGCTTTCAGCAAGAGTCACTGGGGTGTAGGTGCGACAGTGAGGGGCACCGGTCTGGCGTGCCGCTCCCCGCGCGCTCAGCGAACGTGCCGCACGGGTGCGGGTCTGTGAACGGGCGAGGTCGCCCGACGGTTAGCCACCCACATAGCCGAGCAGCGACGGCAGAGGCGAAGTAACGTCTTGGTCGGGACTTGACGGCCCCCGGCCACAGCAAGCCTCCGAATCCAAAGCGGCGTCCGCTCGGCTCGGAGCGGTGAAGGTCCTGACTCGTGGGCGAAGCCTGCTCTGCACGAGGCGACCAGCCCGAGGCTGATCCCATAGACGATCAGGTGTGCACAGCCCACCCGGTACAACCAACGGATGACGGCGTCGGCTGGGCAGCCACTGATTGGCTCTCAGGGATGACAGTTCACAGGTCGGAGCGCGGCAGCCGCAGCTATGGCGGAACCGGGGTAAGCGGGCCGGCGGCCCCCTCCGCCGGCCACGCTGCTCGAGTCGGGTCAGGGCGACAACGTCACGACCTTCGTTGCCCTCTCACCGGTATCGTGTTCGACTGATGCTGGTAGGTCAGGATTTCTTTAGTTCGTACCGTCCGTTGTTCTTGGTGCAGGTGAATCCGTACTTCTTGTAGTCTGACGCGTTGCCGTCCTGGCACTGCTGACCATTCTGTAGACACTTGGGTTGGCCACCGATCGTTCCCGCGACGTAGCCGGCGGAGCAGCTTCCGCTCGAGGCTTGCGACGTGCTGCTGGACTTGGCGGTCGACTTGGGACCGCAACCAGCGAGTGCGATGACCGAGGGGATGAGGAGGACGATTGCGGTAAGGCGCAGTACCGGGGTTTGATGCATTGCGTCCGTATATAGGGTTATGGGGAGTTAATCCAGCGGCTGGCAAGTTTGACCCTCAGTGCTTTCTCAGCGACAGTGGGTTCGCGAGCTCCGCCGTTGCGACTGCGTATGTGCGTGTTGCCGCCGTCGGGCAAGTGATCTGGGTGGTGCGCGCGGTGGTGGTCACGCCAGGGGACGCCTCAGCCGGCGGACGGGGCAGACAAATCTGGTGTGGCCGTGGGTGTCGGTCATGATTCAGTCGTGAATTAGTGCTGTTTGGTCGGTCCGGGCGGCACTGGCGAGTCGATATGCCCTCGACGCGCTGATGTCAGCGCGGTCCGGGCGGCTACCGGGTGCGGTCCTTGACCGCCGCCGACCTGGTCGCCACCCTCTCCGTCGCCACCCTCTGCTGAGCCCTGGCCGACAAGTTCGTTGGCCGGGTCGTCGACACCCGTCCGCGCAACGGATGATCATCTGGTAGGGGCCGTAGCGGGTCAGGTGGCCGCCCCAGTGGCTGTGGTTCGGGCGTGACCAGACCACGGTGCCGCGGTTTCAAGGGGCCTCTGTGTGCTTGCTCGGGACGGCGCCGGTGCACGATGTCAGCGTCACGCGGTGGCCGCTGACCTAGGTCTGGACTGCCTGATTGACTATGGCGCCGGCCGCGACCCGACCCGTGCTACCGCGTGGCTGGCACGAGGGCCGGCTGCGGTCTTTTCCTCGCCGGCCGTGGGTCGCCTTCTCGCCGAGATCGACAGGCTTCCGCTCCGGCGTGCGGCTACTCCCCTTGCGATGGGCCTGCCTCTCGATTGGGCTACCCAGGGGCTGGGGATGGACTGTGCCCAGCTGATCCATCCGGAGCCACGCCCATTTACTCAGTGGCTGCGCCGCCGTGGCTGGCGGCTAGCTGCCAGGGAGCCAGTGCCTGACGCGGGTCGCCGCCTCGAACGGCAGGTAGCTAGTCCCGCACCCGCTGCGGCGCCTGAGCGTTCCTTGGCTGTCGTGGGCCGGCCGAGAGTGAGGCCACGTCCACCACCTGGCTAGCGAGTCGCGGGAGTCGGCACCGACGGCCTGCCCTTGCGACCTGCTTGCTCCCTGGCTTGATGGGGCAACCGGCGACATCGGATCCTGGATCAGGTATTCCGTACCATGGGGGCCTTGTTAGCGCCGGGTTGATGAGGTGGGCGCCTGTTCGGCTGTCATGTGCGACGCCGCTCGTACCGGAGTGCCGGTGCCCCGGATCGGCGGGGACGGGCGGGCATCGGTCGCCGCGTCATGGGGAGACGTGTCGGGAGGCTGCGTCCGCTCGCGCGTGGCGAGGTACGAGCCGATCGCCCGCTCCCAGACGACGGCGATCTTGCGG
>JAJPIR010000243.1 GCA_021324675.1 Actinomycetota bacterium | reverse complement strand
GAATGCGTCTGTGTATGACGGGGCTTCGGCGGTCGCCGAGGCGAGCCTCATGGCCGTGCGCGCCAATCGTAAATCCAAGTCGCAGCGCATTCTGGTGCCGACGACCGTTCATCCGCATTACCGCAAGGTGGCGGTGGCAACGGCCGGTAACCAGGGGCTGCGTTTCGAGGAAGTGCCGTTCTCCACCGGTGAGGGTGTGGTTGCGGCCAGCGCGCTCGCGAAGTACGAGGGTGAGGACATCACGGCCATTGTGATCCAACAGCCCAACTTCTTCGGCCGGCTGGAAGATGTGGATGCGCTGACGGATTGGGCGCACGCGCGCGGGATCTTCGTGATCGCCGTGGTGAATCCAACCTCGCTCGCCCTGTTGAAGCCGCCGGGCTCGTGGGGCACCAAGGGTGCGGATATCGCCGTGGGCGACGGTCAGCCGCTGGGTGTGCCGTTGTCCTCCGGGGGTCCGTACTTCGGTTTCATGACGACGCGCATGGAGTATGTGCGCCAGATGCCGGGACGTATCGTCGGGCGTACCGTGGACCTGAATGGCCGCCAGGGGTTTACCCTCACGCTCCAGGCGCGCGAGCAACATATCCGCCGCGCCAAGGCGACATCCAACATCTGCACCAACCAGGGCCTGTTGATGACGGCCGCCACGATTTACATGTCGCTCATGGGGCCGCAGGGCCTCGAGCGGGTGGCGGCGGCCTCGCACGCCCGTACGCGTGAGCTCGTTACCGCCCTGACCCGCATGAAGGGTGTGCGCCTGGCATTCCAGGGGCCGTCCTTCCACGAGTCGGTCGTGTTGCTCGATCGTCCCGTGGCACCCGTGCTGAAATCCCTGGCCAATCGCGGAATCCTGGGTGGCCTGGACCTGGCCGAGTTTTACCCGGAGTTGGGACCGGCGCTGTTGATCTGCGCCACCGAAACCAAGACGACGGCTGACATCGACAGTTATGTGGCAGCCCTGGGCGAGGCCTTGCAGTCGGCGCGAGCGGCTTGAGTGATGACTATGCGTACACATGAAAAAGTGATTTTCGAGCAGTCCCATCCCGGTCGTGGCGCCACCGATCAGTGGCCGGAGGATGTGGGGGCCGCGGCGGTGGCGGATATTCCGCAAAAGCTGCGCAGGACGGCCAAGCCCCTGCTACCCGAAGTGGGTGAGTTGGAAACGGTGCGCCACTTCACGCGCCTTTCCCAGCTCAACTTCTCCATCGATACCCACTTCTATCCGCTCGGGTCGTGCACCATGAAGTACAACCCGAAGGCCTGTAATCAATATGCGATGTTGCCGGAGTTCTTAGGCCGGCATCCGCTGGGGCCCGAGTCGCACGGTCAGGGTTTCCTCGCCTGCATGTACGAGTTGCAGGAGATGCTGAAGGAAGTCACCGGAATGCAGGCCGTGGCGCTGAGCCCGATGGCCGGCGCGCACGGCGAGTTCGCCGGTGTGGCCATGATCCGTGCCTACCACCGCTCGCGCGGTGACCTGGCCCGCAATGAGATCATCGTTCCCGAGGCGGCGCATGGGACCAACCCGGCCACGGCCACCATGTGTGGTTGTGTGGTTCGCGAGATTCCGGTGAATGCCGATGGCGATGTCGACATCGACGCACTGAAGGCGGCGGTAGGCCCGAATACCGCCGGAATCATGCTGACCAACCCGTCCACCCTGGGTGTGTTTGAACGCAGGATCGAGGAGGTGGCGCGGATCGTCCACACCGCGGGCGGGCTGCTGTACTACGACGGGGCCAACCTGAATGCCATCCTGGGCAAGGTGCGTCCGGGTGACATGGGCTTTGATGTCATCCATATGAATTTGCACAAGACCTTCTCGACGCCGCATGGCGGCGGGGGGCCTGGCGCGGGAGCGGTAGGGGTGGGGGCGCGGCTGCAGCCGTTCATGCCTATTCCGGTGGTGGGAAAGCAGGACGAAAGGTTCCGGTGGCTTACGGAGAAGGATCTGCCGCAGTCCATTGGCCGTCTTTCGGCCTTCATGGGCAACGCGGGGGTTCTGCTCCGGGCCTACATCTACATGCGTATGCTGGGCCGCGAGGGCATGAGCCGGGTTGGCGAGTACGCCACGCTCAATGCAAACTACTTGCTGGCGCAACTCGCGGCCCGTGGTTTCGAGCCCGCTTATCCGGGCCGACGAGCGAGCCACGAGTTCATCATTACCGTGAAAAAGCAGGCCCGTGAGCTCGAAGTGTCCGCCATGGACTTCGCCAAGCGACTGCTCGACTATGGTTTCCATGCCCCGACGACCTACTTCCCACTCCTGGTGCCCGAATGTCTGCTGATCGAGCCGACGGAGACCGAGGGCAAGGACACTCTGGACGCATTCGTCGCGGCCCTGTCACAGATCCAGAACGAAGCCGAACAAGAATCCGAGCGCGTGACGAGCGCACCGCATACCATGCCGGTGCGCCGCCTGGACGACGTTCGGGCGGCCAAACAACTGGATCTCACATGGAAGCCGACAGCGCAGCCGCAATAGACCGCTACAAACCCCGGGGCGTGACCCGGGTCATCCGGGCCCTTGGTGCCAGCATCAAGGGCCTGATCGGCGCATTCCGCAACGAGGCTGCCTTCCGGCAGGAACTTGCCTGCGCGGTAATACTCATACCCCTGGGCCTGTGGCTTGGACATACCGGGGGCGAGCGGGCTCTGCTGATCGGCCCGGTGCTACTCATCCTGATTGTTGAGCTCATTAACAGTGCCATTGAGGCGACTGTGGACCGGATCGGGCTCGAGCGACACGTGCTCGCCGGGCTGGCCAAGGATATTGGCTCGGCCGCCGTGTTCATGTCCTTCATTCTCCTGGGCACCGTGTGGCTGCTCGTTCTACTCGGCCGTTAATCCCCGCGAGGAATTTAATGCGACCCGTGCTTCGGTTGTGTCTGTTGGCCTGTATGGCTTCCGTCTGTCTGGCGCGTGACCCGCCAGCGGCCACAACCACGGCAGTGCAGCAGCCTGCCCCGGCGCAGCAAGGACCCTCTCAACCCTTACCTGCCCAGGCGCCGCCGGCCCTGCCGCCCGGTACCGGTCAACAGGCGGCCCAGATGGCGCAGCAGGCCGCGGCGGTCGAAGGCAATCCCGATTGGGCGGTGACGCTGGAACGGATCGCCAGCAGCGTGGTGTCGATCGACATCGATGCCACCCGGGCCTTTGACACCGAATGGAATGCCACGGCCCAGGCGACAGGGTTTGTGGTGGATGCCGAGCATGGGTTGATTCTGACCAACCGGCACGTCGTGACGCCGGGACCGGTGACCGCTGAGGCGACATTCCTGAATCGCGAGGAAGTGCAGCTCTACCCGGTGTATCGGGATCCGGTGCATGACTTCGGGTTCTATCGCTACGATCCGAGCAAACTGCATTTCATCAAGCCGAAGGCGCTGCCGCTGTATCCGGAAGGGGCGCAGGTCGGGCGCGAGATCCGCGTGGTCGGTAACAACGCGGGCGAGCAGCTCTCGATCCTGGCCGGCACACTGGCGCGACTGGATCGGGATGCGCCCGAGTACGGCCTGGGCAAATACAACGATTTCAACACGTTCTACTTCCAGGCGGCCTCCGGCACTTCGGGAGGCTCCTCCGGCTCGCCGGTCATCGACATCCGGGGGCGGGTGGTGGCGCTGAACGCAGGTGGCGCGAACGGTAATGCGTCGAGCTTCTACCTGCCGCTGACCCGAGTCCGCCGGGCGTTGGAAGACATTCAACAGGGTAAGCCGGTGACGCGCGGCACGCTGTACACCGTGTTCAACTACACGCCGTTCGATGAGTTGAAGCGCCTCGGTCTCACCGGCTCGGTGGAGACCTCGGTTCGCAAGGCCTTTCCGCAGTACACCGGCATGTTGGTCGTTACCAGCGTGCTGCCGGGCTCGCCGAGCGAGAGCGTGTTGCAGCCGGGCGATATCCTGGTGAAGGTGAACGGACACTATGTCACCCAGTTCGATCCGCTCGACGAGATCGTCGACGACTCGGTGGGGCAGCAGATTTCGCTGGAGCTGGAGCGCGGGGGCAAGCCCGTCTCCACCAAGCTGCCGGTCGGCGATCTGCACGCCATCACCCCGAGCGCCTACGCGGAGTTTGGTGACGCGGTGGTTCATACCCTGTCATACCAACAGGCGCGTCATTTCAACGTGCCGGTGCGTGGCGCGTATGTCGCGAATCCGGGCTACGTGTTCGGCGCCGCGGGCATTCCGCGCGGCGCCGTCATTACCGAGATGGATTCGAAGCACATCGATTCCCTGTCGGACTTCGAAGCTGGCGTCGCGACGCTGGGCGACGGTGATCATACGACCGTTCGGTACATCACCATCGATGATCCGAACGGCAGCAACCTGCGCTCGATCCGCATGGACCGGCTCTGGTTCCCGGCGCACCACTGTGAGCGCGATGACAACCAGGGCGTTTGGCCTTGCAAGGACCTGCCGGCGGGACCGGCTCCGAAAGAGCGTCCGGTGAACTCCACCGAATTCCCGAAATACAAGGATCCCCGGCTCACGGCCCTGGCGCCTTCGCTCGTGACCGTGACTTTCGACATGCCGTACTCGGTGTCGGGCATTACCGAGCGTAACTATCACGGCACCGGCCTCGTCGTGGATGCGGAGCGTGGTCTGGTCGTCGTCGACCGCAACACCGTGCCGGTATCCATCGGCAACGTGACCATCACTTTCGCGGGCACGGTCGAGGTGCCCGGCCGAGTGGTTTACATCCATCCCGTCCACAACCTTGCGGTGGTGGCCTACGATCCGAAGCTCATCGGAGCGACCCCGGTGAAGACGGCGAAGTTATTGCCGGGAGATCTCGCGCCGGGTGAATCGGTATGGGTGGTCGGATTGGGCGGTGACAGCCAGATGCATTCGCGCAATACCGAGATCGCGAGCATGGACCCGCTCGAGTTGCCCCTGTCGCGCACCATGCGTTTCCGTGACAGCAACATCGAGGTGGCGCAGTTGGTCAATCCGCCCCTCGAGTACGACGGTGTGTTGGCCGATAAGTCGGGCGACGTGTTAGGGCTCTGGTCGAGCTTCGCTTATGAAAGCGGCCGGGAAGTCGCGCAGGACAATCGCGGCGTGCCGATCGACCTGGTTGCTACCATGTTGGATCACGTGCGGACCGACCGTCCGCTGCATTCACTCGAAGCCGAGATGACGGTGCAACCGTTGGCCAGCGCCCAGGAAATCGGTCTCTCAGAGGATTGGGTACGCAAGCTCGCGCAGGCGAATCCTATTTCGCGGCAGGCCCTCACCGTGGTGCGCCTGGTGGGCGGCTCGCCGGCCTCGCATCTGCTGCAACAGGGTGACCTGATTCTGGCGATCGATGGCAAAGTGGTGACCCGTTTCAAGGAAGTCGAGAGCGCCGTAGTCGACAAGCCCGAGGTGGACGTGACGGTCTGGCGCGGCACCAGCGAGCAGACGGTGCGCGTGCCGACAGCCGCCCTGTCTGGCAATGACATCGATCGCATCGTGGAGTGGGGTGGCGCGACCTTGCAGGCGCCTCACCGGGCCATGGCCGCGCAGCGCGGTATCGCGCCGGTGGGAGTCTATGTCGGGTACTTCGCCTACGGCTCGCCGGCAACGCGCTATGGACTCTATCCCGGCCGCCGGATTGTGGAGGTCGATGGCGTGCCGACGCCGGATCTGGATGCCTTCCTGGGCGTTGTGACGGGTCGGCCGGATCGGGCCTCGCTGCGCCTGAAGACCATCACCTGGAACAATGCGCCCGAGGTGATCACGCTGAAGCTCGACAAACACTACTGGCCTGCGTATGAGTTGACTCATACCCCGCAGGGGTGGGTGCGCCGCGCCTTGGAGTAATGACAGAACAACCCGACCTGTTTGGTCCGCCGCCGTCCGGGATGCCGCTCGTCCGGCCGGCGGTGCCTTCCGAGGAGGTGCTGCGCGTCGCGCAGCGGGTGCCCAAAAACCTGCATTTCGGCACCTCGAGCTGGTCTTTCCCCGGGTGGGTGGACCTTGTGTATGCGCAGCTCTACAGCGTCTCGCAGCTTGCTCGACACGGACTCGCCGCGTATGCCCAGCATCCGCTGCTGACGGCGGTGAATCTCGACAGTCCGTTTTACAAGGTTCCGACCCCCGAGCAGATCGCGGCGTATGCCGCTGCGGTTCCGGAGCATTTTCGCTTTCTGGTGAAAGCCTATGCAGGCCTCACGGCCGCTCCGGACAGCTCGATGGCGCTTCGGCGCGGTGTGGAGCCGGTGTTTCTGGACGCGGGCTTTGCGGCGCGTACGGTTGTGAAGCCCCTGGTGGAAGGGCTTGGCGGGAAGCTCGGCGCCATTCTCTTTCAATTCTCGCCGCTCGGGCCACGCTACGTCCGGACACCGAAGAGTTTTGTTACCCGGCTAGGTGAATTTTTATCCGCGCTCCCGGCTGGCCCGACTTATGCGGTGGAATTACGCGATCCGGAGTTTCTCCGTTCGCAGTACGAACACGCACTGGAGGCGGCGGGTGCGGTTCACTGTGCCAGCGTTCACTCGCGCATGCCGCCCGTTGATCGGCAGGTAACACCGACCTCGCGAGGGCCGCTGGTCATCCGCTGGATGCTGCGTGAAGGCGATGATTATGAAAGTGCTGGCGCGCGCTATGCGCCGTTCGACCGCCTCCAGGCCCCCGATAAGCTCAACCGTGACCGTATTGCGGGACTGGTCAAAGCAGGTTTGTCGTACGGACGCGACGTGCACGTGCTCGCCGCCAACAACGCGGAGGGGTCCGCTCCGCTGACGGTGCTCGAGCTGGCCAAGACCATCGTCACGAATTAGAAGCTTCGCCATGATGCAGCGGTCGTAAGCTGCTCGCGGCTTGCTAGAATTCGTTTCACTATGGTCCGCGTTGTCAGAGCTACCCAAGTCGAGATTGAGACCGCCGTGCAAGCCTTGCGCGACGGCGAGCTCGTGGCTTTCCCGACTGAGACGGTCTATGGCCTGGGCGCGAACGCGCAGAATCCGGCTGCGGTCCGCAAGATTTTTGAGGCCAAAGGCCGCCCGGAGACGCATCCGGTGATTGTGCACCTGGATAGTCCACGCTTCCTGCACCGCTGGGTGCGTGAAGTGCCCGAGACGGCGACCAAACTCGCGGAGCGCTTCTGGCCGGGCCCGTTGACCATGGTGATGCCACGGGCGACCTACGTTCATGACGTTGTCACGGGCGGTCAAGACACCGTCGCGATCCGCGTGCCTTCACACCCGATGGCGCAACAGCTTTTGACCGCGTTCGGTG